>CAXBLH010000006.1:0-31682 GCA_963976315.1 uncultured Dyadobacter sp. | reverse complement strand
TCACTGGCTCACTTTCGGCCGGAATCACTGGCTCACTTTGAACCGGAATATCTAAGGGGTGCTAAACTCGATGACAAATCAAGCACTAATTCAATATTTAAGGGCTTTTCTCAAATGATTTGCAGTCAAAAACACTGATAAAATCAATAATTTTTACAAAAACTGGTCAATTTCTTTCGTTTTTGTTCTGTTTTCCACTCTAATTTGACATCATTCCGCTGTTTAAAACTATTAAGTAGCACATAATCAATATATTAACAATTTTTTACCCCTTTTTTTTTCCGCTGTTCTGACTAATGATTGCCCGCCCTATATCGGGTTGGCAATTGCCACGCCATTTCAGAATATATGCAGAGCCGAAAAATTTTAACAAAACTTGTCTTATCATTTTCGTCCAATGATATGAAAATGTATAATCTTAATTTTAATACATAACTTAAATAATATAGAAAATGAACAAATTGAATTTCTTTGTTTTGGCAACAGGCCAAACTAGTAAACATTTAGTAAAGGCAATAGAAGATCGTGGACACACTTATGACAAACACAATCCAGACGATCTATATTTGTTTGTTTCCGACTCAATAAACGGATATGATCGAATATATAACGGTTCTCAAAAACTAGACCAACCAAGTCGAATAATGTCTAAAAACTATCAGGCTATAATAAGCCGTCTAGGTGGGGGGTTAGAACATGGAGCAAGTATACTAAGACATCTAACCGAAAACCTTAATATTTACTGTGCTCAATCTGCTGACGGGTTAGAAACGGCAAGTAATAAATTAAAAACAACTCAAAAGTTAAGTGTAAAAGGTTTAAAAGTACCTGTTACAACCTATGCAAAGAATCCAATTCACATTGATTTTTTGATTAAAAAGATTGGCGGTTTACCTGCAATAGGTAAAATGATTCGAGGTAGCCAAGGCAATGGAGTTTTTATTATGGAAACACCTCAAGCAGCTAATACAGCTTTGCAAAGCTTTTACAATCTAAACGTTAGCATGAAACTTCAAAAGTTCATAGAATCGGACGCAACCGATATTAGAGCAATAGTAGTTGGTGATAAAGTTGCCGTAGCAATGGAAAGAAAAGGTAAAAAAGATTTTCGGGCAAATATATCACAGGGTGGAAGCGGTAAACAGGTAACACTTTCTCAAGATGATATTGACATTTGTGTTCAGGCTGCCAAATGCTTGGGCTTAGAATTTGCAGGCGTTGACTTAATTAAAGACAAAAATGGAACTTCTTATATTGTAGAAGTCAATGGTAATCCTGGAACTAAGATTATTGACATTACTGGCCATAACTTTTTTAATGATTTGATTATTCATATCGAAAACAAGGTAGAAAAGCGAAATACTAAATCAGATGAAAAAGAAAGCAATAGTTTAATTTCGGGTGAAACTGATGAACAGTTTTTATCAAGACTCCAGACTAAAAACCCTGCTCAATTTACATCACAAGAAGGGCTACTGAATATTGACTATTTAAAGTCAAAGTACGGTAAATTAATGGATGGTATATGAGCAAGACAAAAATAATTCCAGAGCTTTCCGAAGATGATAAAGACAGTCAAATGATGTCAAATTTTTTGGATGCCATTTCGAACGAACATAAGGAATATTGGGAGAATAACCCTTTACCTAAAATTATTGAAGTCGAAGAAATGGACGAATTGCCAAGGGTTAAAATGTACAATGAGACCAAAGGGTTATTTAATAAGTAATTGAATAATGAATAACGTATAGAGGATTAAAACTATATTATAATCGGGGTAAAATAACAATTACGTACTATCTTATTATACTCACTTTATACTATAATAATTCAATACTATTAACACACTGATAAACATTGACTTATTAATTCCCGTCGCGGTCACAACAAGTAAAAAACACGGTTCAACCCGTGTTTTTTTATTTCAAACCCAAAAAGAATTTAAATATATTATTATACTAATCATAAAACCCTAATTTCCTTTTAACCTTACCTTTCAAAATTTCTGAACTAATAATTCGCTGTCTTACCAACTCTAAATCCTCGGTTGTCAATTCTCCAATAATAATTTTAGGATTATTTCTTACATGATTTTCTAGAACAGCAAGATTCAATGCCCTTAGCTGCGAACAATCCACCTATGAATCCTTTTTTAGATAACTTCTACCATTTGCTGCTAATGGAATGTGATGGCTTTTCAATATAATATTAAAATTGATCCTATTATTAACCTCCGAATTAATATAAACCGATAGAGCATAGTACTAATTATAACATCCACCTTTTCGTCGTTTGTGTCCATGCTTATTGGTATGATGGTTTAATTAAGGGAGTGATTATCTACACTACTTTTTTGGATATTGATAAGCTCGCCGCTATTCCATAATCGTATACAAAAGTACAAAAACGACTAGTAGAGAGAAAGTTATAGGTAACTTAATTTCACCTCACACTCACAATCTTCGCAAAACGTCCGCTGGATTCTTTATTTTTCAAGTTGATAAGGAACAATTCATAATCCCTAGTGGGTTTTTCAGCGGGTAGCTGGAATTCTAAAACCGGCACCTCCAATTATTTATAAGAAATTATCTCTCCTTCACACCCCATCAGGAGTCAAAAAACAATAAATATCAAATACTTTTCATGGCATGTACTGATTTAGTGTAATCAAATGAATTAAACAATGTGCCGTAAATATAAGAACGTGTTTAAATCAAAAATCACAATTTCAGTATCTTACCCAAAACCATCATTTACAGAACGATAAAAGCAAATACCACACCTAGCATTACTTACAAAAATAGGCTCTTGCGAGCCTATTTTATTTTCAATTCCATCTACTTTGCCTTCCTCTTTTCCACAACGGTACTCAGCATATTTCTTAATTTTTCGAGTGCGCCGTGTAGCGACTTGTCATAATTCTCGCTGAATTCGGTCACCACCATCGGTTGGAGGTGTTCTATTCTGGTTTCCAATAAGCAACGTTTGTCTTTGGTACCACTTTTACCGCCATTTTCATCCGAAAAATGGACTTCTACTCGGGTGATATCATCCAAAAACCGTGCTAGTGCTTTTTCAATAACTCCTTCTATTTTCTCTTTGTACTCCTCATTCACAACGAGATTTTTATCTGTGTTAATTTGTATGATCATATTTTATCTAAAAATTGTTACTAATTATTTAAAATTCAAAACTACTAACTTTTCGTTTCTTTTTTGTTGTCTTTCCCCATAGGTATGGGCAAAACGCCTGCCATTTCACCAATTACATTTATTAATTCCGTGCCAGAGGGTATGACGATTTTGGCATTATGCTTCAAGGAATTTTCCAAAGCCTCCAATTTTCGAAGTAATTGTGCATTCCCTGTAAAGTATTCGTCGGCCGCCACGTTCACTAGCTGAATAGCCTCCGCTTCTCCTTCTGCATGGAGTACTTGGGCACGTTTGTATCCTTCTGCTTCTTTAATTTTAGCCCGTTTTACACCATCAGCCACAGTTTCGGCGGCGGTTGCATAATCTATAGCTGCTATTTTTTCATTTTCAGCTTTTACAACCTTGTTCATCGTTTCCTGCACATCTGCCGGTGGGTCAATTTGCTTTAATTCTGTCCGAACGATCACAATACCCCAAGTAGAGGTTTCATTTTTAAGGGTAGTATGTAGCTCCGCATTGATTTTCCCCCGCTCACTATTGGCCGATCGCAAGGTGAGTGTACCAATAATGTTACGCAAGGTGGTGCGCGCCAGGTTTACAATTTGCAGCCTGTAATCGTCTACATGATACAAAGAGTTCTTTACATTCTCTTCTTCTTGCAATACTCGGAAATATATCTGTGCATCCACGCTGGCGTTCAGATTATCATTGGTGATAATTTCCTGCGGCTGGGCATCTACCATTTGTTCGGTGATATTGACGATATACATTTTATCAATAAATGGAATGATCCAGTGAAAACCGGGTTCAGCAAACATTTTGTATTTACCAAGCCTTTCTATCAAACCACGGTGCGTGGGTCGGACAATTTTTATCCCTAAAAAAAATAGGAATATAATCGCCACTAATAACGGAAATAATAAATTTTGCATGTCCTCTTAGGATTTGAATTTGTAATTAAATTGAATAGGTGAATCTTAGATACCAGTTGCTTGCCAAAACATTAATAAAATTTATTTTTGCTTCGAGAGGTCAGCTAGAGAGTAGGCTTTTTGTAACCACAACTGGCAATCTGTTTAAGATACTCCTTTTAAGTGGTATATTTAATCATTCTTAAAAATAGTAGTAATATTTTTATACAATTCCGAAGCCTAACCTACTTTCCAGGTTTGATTTTATTTTTTAAAGCCATTTATAAATTTCCGGTTTAAACGAGTCCTCCTTAATTTTATCCAAGCACCATTGTTCCATAAAAATGCCAGTTTCAAACTATTACTAAATCCTGATCATGAAAAAAATAACCAAACAAGACATCAAGCAAGAGGTTTTTGACTTATACGACGACTATGCCCATGACCGAATTGAAAGACGGCAGTTTTTAGACAAGCTTTCTTTGTATGCCGTGGGCGGTATTACCGTAGCTTCGTTGATGAGTTTTATTATGCCCAATTACGTGGAATCGGTTATCGTGAAGGCCGATGACCCTCGTTTGGACTCCGATTTTATCCATTACGATTCTCCAAAAGGGGGTGGTAATATGAAGGCATTGCTATCCAAACCTGCCGCTTCCAAAGGCAAACTGCCCGGTATTGTGGTGGTACATGAAAACCGTGGACTCAACCCCTATATAGAAGATGTAGGCCGACGTGCTGCTTTGGAAGGTTTTATCAGTATCGCACCCGATGCCCTCAGTCCACTCGGTGGCTACCCCGGTACCGACGATGAAGGCCGTACCATGCAAAGTAAAAGAGACCGTTTCGAAATGTTGGAAGATTTTATGGCCGCTTATCATTATGTCAAAAACCATGAGCAATGTAACGGTAAAGTGGGTGTCGTAGGATTTTGCTTTGGTGGCTGGATCGCCAATATGATGGCGGTAAAACTCCCAGACCTATCGGCAGCTGTACCCTTTTACGGTGGACAACCCTCGGCGGAAGAAACGGCTCAGATCAAAGCACCGCTGGTATTACAATATGCCGGTCTCGACAAACGGGTAAACGAAGGTTGGCCGGCATACGAAACGGCTCTAAAAGCCCACAAAATAGAAAACACCGCTTATTTCTACCCAGAAGTAAACCACGGCTTCCATAACAATACCACCCCACGCTACGACGAACCAGCCGCAACCCTAGCATGGAAACGAACCATAGACTTTTTTAAGGAGAAGCTGGCGTAGGGGAATAGAGGTTGGGTTTTAGGATTTAGGGGGTATCAAATCAAAATTTAATAAAAACTTATTATGGTGTTGTGTTAGCACGAGCCTCCCGCTCGTGCTAACACAACACCATACCACTAGCATTCTGTCACATTGAGCTCGTCGAAATGCTGAACATGAAAGTTCCTATGCGAAATACGCTTGCTATCCTTGTCAGCACTCCACTACCAATGTGTCACATTGAGCTTGTCGAAATGTTCAACGCTACACCAACTAACAGCTAACACCAACTTTGCATACCAATTTGAATTAATCCCTGTATTTCAGTATTTTTCAATCAAATTCAGATACTATGCGATATAAATTTTTGGTTTCCTTTTGCTTTATATGGTTAACAGTTGGCAGTATTCAGGCTGTGGTTGCAGCTACAAGCGACTCTACCCAAATCAAAAAAGTCCTTAAAATATACCAAGATGTAAAAAGTGAATATGCCCCCGATGGAAGAACTGCCATTTTTCAGTTAACTGCTCAGGAAGACGGTCGGTATGCCTTGGAAAGTTCGGTGGCTGATGCGAGCCAAGTATTTTTAGAAAAGTCAAAATCCGAACAAGTTGATAACCTTATAACACGCACAAACTTACCCAGTATTGAACTCGGGGAACAGCGCTATGGCATTGTGAATTTGTCGGTGGTGAATTTAAGAACGATCCCTAAAAATGCAGCTGAGCTAGCAACACAGGCACTTTTGGGTACGCCACTTGATATTTTAAAGAAAGCGGGTAATTACTATTTGGTACGCACACCCGACCAATATATAGCTTGGTTGGACGCCGCTGCTATCACCGTGAAAACCAAAAATGAAATAAATGACTGGATAGGAAAACCAAAATTACTATTTACCGATGATTACGGCCATGGTTATACCGAGCCGAATGTCACATCGGAGCGGGTTTCTGATTTGGTACTTGGAAACATTTTGATACAAATAAAAAAGATAACCGGTTTCTATCAGGTACAATACCCCGATGGTAGAACCGCTTATGTCCAAGAAAAACAGGTTACGGATTACGATCAATGGGCAACCAAAATCAATCCCAAACCAGAGCACGTCATTGAAGTGGCCAAGTCGATGCTGGGTATCCCCTATCTCTGGGGTGGCACGTCTGTAAAAGGGGTGGATTGCAGTGGTTTCACCAAAACGACCTTTTTTATGAATGGTGTCGTGATACCACGCGATGCCTCCCAGCAAGTGTTGGTTGGCCAGTCCATTGCTATTTTGCAGGACAATGAATTGGATCTCAAAATGGCACAAACAAATTTGCTTCCTGGCGATTTACTATTTTTTGCCGGTGGTAAACAGCAATCACCCCATGCCCGGGTAACCCATGTAGCCTTGTATATTGGCAACGGTGAGTTTATCCATGCTGCTGGTAAAGTAAGGGTGAATAGTATGAACCCAGAGGCCGCAAATTATGATGATTTCCAGACCAGAACGTTAGTTGCAGCTAGACGCTATTTTGGAAAAACGGATACAGAAGGCCTAAGCACTTTGACGAAAAGCAAGGCATATTTATTGAAATGATGGCAAAATGTTTGAAAATCCAATAAATTTAGGGCTTATCAACCACTAAAAATCACTTATCGTCATGACTGAAATTGCCAAAGCTGTAATAGCAGGCCACGAAGCCAAAGGGAATGCCTCTATTGTACAAGCAGACGACGGTTCACTTAAAATCAAATTAACCGATTTCTGGATAGCACCGGGAGCTCCGGACGTAAGGATCGTCATAAGCCCAAGAAAAGACGGCCAGCCCGACGACTCTGCTACTGAAATTAGCCTTGTTCCTGACGCAACGTCAACTTTGGAGTATGATATTCCTAGTTCTGTCGATATCGGCAAAATGAAAACGGTAATCGTCTACTGCAAGCAATATTTCGCCCATTTCGGACATGGAAACTTGAGACTTGTTTAGAAACGTGTTTAAAAATTATAAAGCGGCCAGTAGCATTTTATAAAGCCACTGGCCTATATTTTAACGTATTATTTTCAAAATATTCGATTCACTAAACGGCAAATACCTGGCATTAAATAGGTCATACACCTTTGCTGGAATACCCAAATCACCCACATACAGTGCAACCGCATCTGGTAGCGCAAACAAAATACGTTTGGGAGCTGCCAGTGTAATGACTTGATTTGGTACGAAATAAGGGATGGAGGTATCACCCAAAAAACCGGTGGGCAGGTCGAGTGCTACCTTAAAAGCCTTAGAATTATTGAAAGTTACAATCAGTTTTTGCAATTCTTCGGGTAAGGGTAATCGCTGCGAAAAACCCAAATACGCATCCACCCAAATATCGGGAGTTTCGATAAATTCCATTTTGGCCCCAAATTTGATAGCACGTTCTAATTGGCTTACAGGCAATGCACTGGTTATTTCCATGGCAGTATGTAGGTAAACCTGATACCCCCACGCAGCCAGTCGTCGAGCGGCTACCAAGCCACCTCCCCCATTATTTCCATTGCCCACGCCAATACTGATTTTGTCCTCTTTTTGGGCGCTGGATGCTACTAAATTCGCTAATTGTAATCCGGCGTTTTCCATCATGAGCTCCATAGGTAACCCGTAATTTTCTACTGCATGGTAATCCATAGCCTTAAAATTATCGAGTTCTAACCCCTCCTCTTTCGTAAATTGTATTTCTTTAAATTCCATATTTGTTTGAAGTGTAAGAGCCAGTTTAATTTTTAATGATAGAGTTGTTTATAGCTTATTTTTTGTGCAAACCGCCCTTTAAAATTTAACCCAGGTAGAGCCAAAAAATAGCATCAACAAACTATTGGTTAATTTTTAAGCAGATTCTTGGTAAGTTTTAAGATTTTTTTGTTAAATCTTTGCGTTTTAAGAACATTAGTCCAAATGGACAAAAAATTTCAGTTAATTTAAGACCTTCAAATCAAAATTGGTAATATTCTAAAAAGAAAACCTCAAAAGTATCCAAATATGAAATTCAATTTCCTGAAAAACCTATTCCTTTGCGCATTGCTCTTAGCTACCGTTTCGGTATATGCCCAAAAGAAACCCAATATTGTATTCATCCTTTCTGACGATGCCGGCTACGCTGATTTCGGCTTCCAAAGCGATCGTTTTATAAAAACGCCCAATATAGACCGTATCGCCAATGAAGGTGTAAAATTCACCAATGCTTATGTAACAGCGGCGGTGTGCGCACCCTCACGCGGAGGATTATTAACAGGCATAAACCAAGCCGAATTTGGTAATGTTGGCAACTTTATTCGTGGCGTAAAATACACCATACCGCAGGATAGCTATGGTATTCCCAAAAACATCAAACTGATAGGCGACTACCTACATCCGCTGGGCTACAAAAACGCATTGATCGGAAAATGGCATGAAGGCTTCTCAAAACCTTACCATCCCAATACCCGCGGCTTCGATTATTTCTGGGGATTTCTGTGGGGTAGTAGCAATTACAACCCTGGTACAGCGCAGGAAGTGGAGGAAAATGGGAAAGCGATAGATGCCAATTCTATTCCTTATATGACGGATGCCATAGGAAACCAAGCCATCCAATTCATTGAGGAACAAAAAGAGAATCCTTTCTTCATATTCGTTTCGTTCAATGCAGTACATACGCCATTACAAGCCAAAAAAGAAGACATTGATAAATTTGACGCTCAGTTCAGCGACAAAGTCAGGATGAAAAATGCAGCTATGACACATTCTCTGGATGAAAATGTGGGCAGAATTATCGCACATTTGGAAAAATTGAACCTTTTGGACAACACGATTTTAATTTTCTCGAATGACAATGGCGGTCAAAAAACCACTTTACATGCCGACAACTATCCATTAAGAGGGATGAAAGGAGATATTTATGAAGGAGGAATCCGCGTTCCGATGGCGGTTCGTTGGCCATCCAAAATCAAAAGTGGCACCGTAAGTAATGAAATCGTAAGCTCCTTAGACATTCTTCCTACCATTCTCGCGGCGGCAGGTCAAAAGAGCAAATCCAATCCTCAACTAAAAGGGATGGACTTAGTACAAGTGGCCAACATAAAAAAGGGTAAAACACCAGCAGAACGTGAGCTATACTGGTATTTGGGTAAACAAAAAGGCGCACTTCGGAAGGGGGATTGGAAGCTTATTGTTTTGGGGGATGCGCAACCTCAGCTATATAACCTTAAAACCGACATCGGTGAAACAAAGGATGTATATAGTACACAAACCGCTATCGCTAAAAATATGCTGCAAACCTATCGGAAATGGGAAGGGTCTTTACCACCCGCTAATTTCGCTCCCTTAAAAGCGGCAGAACGAGATGCTGATTAAGGAGTAGTAAACCGCTATTTAATAAATAGTTGAAGCAAAACATCAACTAAAGTACTTTATAAAGACTTTATCAAGGCCCTTCTTTATCTTAAGGAAGGGCTAAATTTTATAGCTAGAACCAATAGATTCCATGCCAATCCTACTTATCTAGGAATTATTCATTGTTTTGGTCTACTATTTTATGAAAAACCTACTGTTCCTTTTAGTTTTTATTTCGGTCAACTGTTTTGCTCAGAAACGAAAAACGACTATTTCCATTAAAGGCGAGAATTTTTACATCAACCAAAAAATAACCTTTAAAGGGAAGTCGTATCAAGGCATAAACCTTGAAGGGTTATTACCCAACTCCAGAATGGTACAGGGCATTTTTGATGATACAAATACCGAGACACAAGATCAATGGAAATATCCCGATACACAAAAATGGGACGCAGACCGAAATACCAACGAATTTATAGCCGCAATGCCAGTCTGGAAAGAACACGGTTTATTGGCATTCACTCTCAACTTACAAGGCGGAAGCCCCTACGGCTACTCCAAAGCGCAACCATGGATTAACACCGCCATCAAATCCGACGGCTCCCTGGATGACAAGTATATGAAACGACTTGAGAAAATACTGGACCGTGCAGACGAACTGGGTATGGTCGTGATATTGGGATATTACTATTTTGGACAAGACAAAAATATCAAAGGCGATGAATCCGTAGAGAAAGGTGTGGACAATATTACCAACTGGCTTCTTGATAAAAATTACAGAAACATATTAGTTGAAATCAATAATGAGTCAAACATCCAGTACCAAGCACATCCCATTTTGCAACCTGCCCATGTCGACAAGTTAATTGTACGTGCCAAAGCCTTAAACCGTAACGGAAGAAGACTATTGGTCTCTACCAGTTTTGGAGGTGGCTTCATCCCAACGGATAATGTATTGGCCGTTTGTGACTTTGTCCTCGTACATGGAAATGGTGTAAAACAACCTTCCAAGATAGAAGAAATGGTAACTACCGTTCGCGGTAAATCCGCTTATAAAGGACAACCGATCGTTTTCAATGAAGACGACCATTTCGATTTCGACAAACCTTATAACAATTTTATAGCAGCCACCAAAGTTCACGCCTCTTGGGGTTACTTCGATTACCGTATGAAAGACGAAAAAATGGAAGAAGGCTACCAAAGTGTTCCTGTGGACTGGAGCATTAGCAGCGAAAGGAAAAAAGGTTTTTTTGAATTGCTCAAAAAAATGACTCGATAAGTTAAAAAAACTACCCCTCAAGATGTACAAAATAATTGTTTCCCTATCCTTCTTCCTATTGGTATCTTTTGTATCGCTTGGGTATGAAGAGCGGGATTTATTACAAAAGTCGGCCAACCTGCAACAGGTACAAGCGGCTTTGCTTATGAACAAAAAATGGGTACCCTATCCTGCCTATACCGACCGCGCGGGATGGGATCAGTTTGCGGGCCACTATAAAAATGCCCAAATCCTGGAAGGAGAAAAATACCTTGATTATGAATGGCGCACCGTCAAAGCTACGGACTATATGGAATTTGAAAAAAGTGGCTCGCGTACCGTAATGGAAGCACCATTTTCTGCCAATAGTAGTGCCCTAAGCTCCATGGTTCTTGCGGAGCTATGTGAAGGAAAAGGCCGTTTCATTGACCAGATCATCAATGGTGTTTGGGTGTTTACAGAAATTACGTCATGGGCTGCGTCTGCCCATTTAATTTCAGCTCAAAGTACCAAATCTGCTTTACCAAACTACCAGGAACATGTGATTGACCTGGGAGCCGGTGACATTGGATCCTTACTGTCCTGGGTTCATTATTACTTTAAGGACTCTTTTGACAAGGCAAATCCTGTGATAGCCCAACGTCTGAAACACACCATTCAAGAAAGAATATTGAACACCTACATGGAAAGAAGTGACTTTTGGTGGCAGGCCTTTGACCTAAAACCAGGAGGCAATGTAAACAACTGGAATCCATGGTGTAATTTTAATGTACTCGAAAGTTTTTTATTGATTGAAGATGATCCAGCCAAGCTAGCGGCAGGAGTTTACCGGACTATGGTTTCGGTAGACAAATTCATCAACCATAACCATAGCGACGGCGCTTGTGAAGAAGGCCCTTCCTATTGGGGACATGCTGCTGGAAAACTTTACGATTACCTACAAATTTTAAGCTATGCCACGGATGGTAAGATTTCCATTTTTGACCAACCCATCATCAAAAACTTAGGTGAATATATTGCCAATACCTACGTGGGCGACGGCTGGGTGGTAAATTTCGCTGATGCTTCGGCCAAAGGGGGCGGGGATGCTGGACTCATTTACCGGTATGGAAACGCTGTTAAAAGTAGTTCGATGATGGAGTTTGCTGCCTATTTGGATAAAAAAGAAGAGAAAGAAGCTATTAAAGTGGGCCGCGACATTTTCCGTGCATTTGAAGAAATGAAGTATCAGAATCCACTGGCAAACATCCGTCCAGATTTACCGAAATACAGTAGCGTATGGTATCCTGAAACGGAGTTTTGCTACCTGAAAAATGATGCCGGTTTCTTTTTAGCCACCAAAGGGGGTTTCAACGCCGAGAGCCACAACCATAATGACATGGGCACATTTTCGCTCTACTTTCACCAAAACCCGTTCTTTATTGATGCAGGCGTAGGAACCTATACCCGCCAAACGTTCAGCAATGAAAGATACACGATTTGGACTATGCAGAGTGATTACCATAACCTACCTATGATTAATGGGGTATCTCAAAAAGAAGGAAGAGCGCATCGTTCTAAAAACGTAAAATTCGATCCTGAAAAACAACTATTTTCACTGGATATTGCAGGCGGCTACCCCGAAACTGCTGCCGTTAACCAATGGCAAAGAACCTATGAACTTAAAAACGACGGTGTCAAAATTGAAGACAGTTTTGTTTTAAAAGAAAGTAAAGCAGCAAACCAAATTAATTTTCTGGTTTGGCAAAAACCAGATATATCCGTGAGCGGAACTATAAAACTCCATTCTGAAAAAAACCACCTGAATATGAGTTATAATGCCAAAGTGTTTACCGCATCAGTCGAAACGGTTACCTTGACCGACCCACGCCTTTCACGGGTATGGGGAGACAGCGTCTACCGCATCCACTTAACGGCAAAGCAGCTTTCTAAAAAAGGAAAATATGAATTCTTTATTCGGGAGGGCAAAGAGTGATAATCAAAAATGTTTCCATGCGTATTAGGAAGTTTTAGAAACGTCTTAACCGACTATATAACAGAGGCCAAAGGTAGATGACAGGTTAGAAAAATATACCTCAGTAGTTCGAGTAATATAAATTAGTAAATTGCTTTTAACTTAAATTTATGAGCTATGAAGCAGCTACTTTTGGTCTTTGTTCTATCTTCATTTTTAAACTGTCTGGCGCAGGTGAATCCAACTAGCTGCGGCGTTGTAGATGACAGCCTTCCTTTGGCATTGCAAGAACGCATGAGGGACTTACCGTCCATCTTACAATTGCAAAAAGCCAGAATCTCCACTACCAATAGGAATATATGTAGGATTGCCGTGGAAATTGATTCCGACACCTATGAATACTTTGAAAGAGATACCACCCAGATATGGAAAGTTGTACTAAAAAATATAGCCTTAGCATCACTCATTTTTGAAAAAGAAATTAATACCCAATTAGTTGTAACGGATATAAGAATTTGGAAGGATGTAAGTAAAGATCCATTTCGATATTCCAACAGCCTGTATACACTCATTAACAAACTTGCAACTACCCCTTCTGCCACCGAAAATTTTGATAAAAGAGTGTACCTCTACACCAAAAATAGTGCTGATGTTGCCGGTATCGCCAACATAGCTGGAGCTAACAATATTTCTCCACTATTCTCAGTAGGCACCTTTCTACATGAATTGGGCCATAACTTTGGTTCCCCCCATACCCACAGCTGTTTTTGGCCAGGTGGCCCTATTGATTTTTGTATTAATATTGAAGGGGATTGTTATAACGAATCACTTAATTTGATTTCCAACGGCACAATTATGAGCTACTGCCGGGAAGGAAACGTAGGAACTCAGACCTTCCACCCACTTTGTCAAGCAGTAATGAAGGGCCATGCTGAACAAAAACTCCTAAAAGTAACTCAAGCCCCAGACCCCATTAAAAATGTAATTAAGAGCACTATTTCACCGGGTACCTTTGTGGTTTTACCGCCATCTATCACAGCAGACTCGTATACAGTTTCGTACTCACCTTTGGAGGATTTTTCAAACGAAATCTTTTTAAACACACCAGACAACGGCTTTATAGTACCAGCACTTGAAGTCGGAAATGAATATTATTTTAGACTAAGGGTTCAAAACTCCTTTGGGGAGTCTACTTGGTCAGAAGCTTCAAAAGTTACTGTAACGCCCAACCCCTTAAATGCTCCAAAAATCATAACCAACACTGGTAATACCCTACTGATAGATGCCTTTACAACAGTATCACTTGATTTTACAAGCATACCTAATGCCACCCAATATGAAATTGTGATCACTCAGAACAGTGATATTGATTTCGCCTATCCATTTCTAAAAAAAACCACCAATCAACCTCACTTTTCTTATCAAGTACCCAATAATTACCGGTGTTACCGGTGGAGAGTACGCGCTGTAAATGGAAATGTAAAAAGTGACTGGTCGAGCTCCTCTTATATTGCCTTAAATGCGAAAGAAAACGATCAGTTGTATTTCCCGTTTCCCAATTCCAAAACTAATATTCCTACCACATTTCCAATTAATTACCAGGCAAAAAGCAACTATTCAAAGGTTACGATTACAGTAGCAGCTAATCAAAACTTTGAAAATCCCGTCTTTATCAGTAATCGACATGGTACTAATTTGATAAAAAACCTAAGCCCAAATACACCATATTATTTAAAGGTAGAGGAAATCAATGACAACGAATTGCTTTATCCAAAAGGCAAAATCACTGACTTTACCATGTCATTTAGTACAGGATCCATTAATATTCCCGAAAATATCACCTTCCTAGCAGACATCAATTCAAGTGCTTTTTCGACTACTGAAACAAATTTTGCGATTACAGAAAACTATGCTTGGATTAACAATAAAGACGTAGGGCTTGTAAAGCTAAACCTAAGCAATTTAGACTATGAAATAAATACGAGGGAAAGCACCAATGGACTATATGGTTTTACGTCTTCTTCCAGTATAAAAGCAGGCAAGGATTCTAAATTATACATTTACAACCAAGGAAACTATGGTCAATATCGCTACTTTGGACTTGAAAATGAAGATATTACGAAACCTACACCCATTTTTAGATTCTATGATCAAATAACCAATTTTAGCCCAAAGCCAGACCTTCTATGGTTCATCAAGGTACTTTATGGAATCAAAAACGGATCATTGATCCCATTATATGCAGCCCCTATTGATGAATATATTCTGGATGCAGTAACGTGGGATAATAAGGCATGGATCCTTCTCAATAATAATAACACCTATAATGAAATAATCATATTGGATCTTTTAACCAAGACCGTTAGCCAACGTTTTAATTATACAAATACCATTGAGGTTAAAAAATCCATCCAAGAAATAGGAGTTGACAACCGAGGTCGATTCTGGCTCAAACAGTCTGATGCTACTACTGGCTTAAATTCAATTGGTTTTTACGAAAGTGGCAAATGGACTATATTTAATCAAAACAATGCTCCGTTTGGGAATAATCTGCGTTCTTTTAGTATTTCTTCAAATGGTAGTGTCTATTTATTGAGTACAGGTGCGGAAACTAGGGTTTTCAAATTCAATGATTCCAGTAATACCTGGAACGTATTAGACCATAAAATTCCTATTCAAAATTTTGGTAGTAACATCCAAGTCGACAAATATGAAAACCTGTGGGTAACTTCTTTTTTTGGTCTAGTACGAATGGCAAATTGTCCACCTAAACCCATAATTAGTCAAATCCCGGAAACTACTATCTACGACAAAAAAATCAGCCTAGTAGCAGAAAACTGCCTTGGCGGACAATATTGGTCGTGGAAAAACAAAGAAGAGGAAGTGAGAGACTCGCTTTTACAGGCTAGTCAAGTACTAGATCTTAACCTCAAATCGACTACCACTTTTACGGCGAAATGCGCTGGTATTAGCTGCAAACAAAATGACACCACCTTTACAGTAAAGGTAAACCCCATCATATCCGTAGTGTCCCTAGACAAAGACTCCTACTGTTCTGGGGAAGATGCTGTTTTAAAAATGACCATCCAAGGTGAACCAACTTCCACCAATAATTTCACGGTCAGTATCACTAAAAATGATATTTTGCTGGCAGCTTTTGAAAACTTAACCATTCAAAATAGCTCTATCCAACTAGCTTTGCCCTTGTCACTTCTGCCTGGTGAATACCAGATTATAGTGAAAGATATAAGTACCGGAAAAATTTTAGAAAAAGTACTGCCCCTTATAATTCTTGAAAAGCCGTCCCTCATTCTAAATACAGATAAAACCGAACTTATACCATTTTCGGAATCAGCGGCGATAAGTATTTCCTTGACCGGCTCAAAACCTTGGGAATTTACGCTGTGGAACAATCAAAAGATTTCAACGGAACTTGATATATTCGAAACCAATTTTGTTTTGAACCAAACGTCCGACTTTAAGCTTTTTGTGAAAGACCTGAAAGACAAAAACTGTTTTGTGAATGGAGAAGCCAGTGCTGTTACTATCAAAGCCGGAAAGGTAACGGCTAATCCGGTGCTACCTTCGGACTACAAAATTACGGTCTATCCTAATCCCACTACCCAACAACTGAATATAGAACTAAACCATCTTATCAAGGATTTAGAATTAGACCTTATTGACTCCAAGGGGGTTTTGTTACAGCAATTCAGACCAGATCATCTGTATAATTCATTTGACATTGGAAAACTCTCCCCTGGAATTTATATAATTTCGGGAGAATATAATGGGCAAAAGTTGTCATGGAAAATTAGTAAAAATTGATAATTCGGTAGCATTTTTTTAAAACCCACTCCTTTACCTATGGAAAGGTGATACCCACATGTTGTAGCATTTCAGCGGCGCGCCTACTACTTAGCTCCATAAAAAGTGGGTAATCGAATCTTTTTGTGGTAATGTTAGTTTTAAAGAGGTATTTTTGCAGCATAATTGAAACAGTCACCTCAAGCATGATTCACTTTTTTGCCGGCAGCCCAACCACGCTATATGTGGTACAGTCTGAAAATCCGTTTACGACAGAAGATATTAACAAACTTTTTTGGTTATTCAATAGTAGTGCAGAACATCAGCACACTATTTTTAACGAACCTACCGCTGAAATAGCGGGCGATTTTGTAGGGCCACGTGCAGCCATGCTAACACCATGGAGTACTAATGCCGTTGAGATAACCCAAAACATGGGAATTGACGGTATTATACGTATCGAAGAATTTTTCGTTGCGGATAATGCAAGCACCTTTGACCCAATGCTTTCGCAAAGATATAGCAAGCTTCATCAGAGTATTTATACCATCAATATAAAACCAGAACCCATTCTGGAAATCGATGATATTGCCGCCTTCAATCAAAAAGAAGGCTTAGCACTCAGCGATGAAGAGGTTACCTATCTGAACGATTTGGCTAAAAAGCTGAATAGAAAACTTACCGATTCGGAAGTTTTTGGTTTCTCACAAGTTAACTCTGAGCATTGCCGACACAAAATATTTAATGGCCAATTTGTTATTGACGGACAGGAAATGCCTAGTTCCTTATTTAAATTGATCCGTAAAACGTCGGAAGCTAATCCAAATGAAATTGTTTCGGCTTATAAAGATAATGTCGCTTTTGTTGTAGGGCCTAGGGTAACGCAATTTGCTCCAAAAACTGCTGATAAACCGGACTTTTACGAGGAAAAAGAATATGATTCTGTAATTTCTCTAAAAGCTGAAACGCATAATTTCCCGACAACCGTTGAACCATTTAATGGTGCAGCCACAGGAGCAGGCGGTGAAATTCGTGACCGTCTTGCAGGTGGTCAGGGTTCTTTACCTTTGGCAGGTACTGCGGTATATATGACTGCCTATTCCCGCTTGGAACAAGATCGTCCTTGGGAAAAAGCTATGCAGGAGCGTCCATGGTTGTACCAAACTCCTGTTGATATATTAATAAAAGCCTCCAATGGAGCTTCCGACTTTGGAAATAAATTTGGGCAGCCTTTAATCGCTGGATCCGTATTAACTTTCGAACATCAGGAACCTAATAGAAAACTAGGTTTTGACAAGGTGATTATGATGGCAGGTGGCGTTGGCTACGGAAAAATTGATCAAGCTCAAAAAAACAGTCCATCACCAGGTGACAAGGTGGTTATTCTAGGTGGCGAGAATTACCGAATAGGTATGGGTGGCGCTGCCGTTTCCTCTGCTGACACCGGTGCATTCGGGTCAGGAATTGAACTCAATGCGGTACAACGTTCCAACCCTGAAATGCAAAAACGTGCTGCCAATGCCATTAGAGGCATGGTAGAAGCGGATCATAACCCTATTGTTTCTATCCATGACCACGGTGCAGGTGGACATTTAAACTGTCTTTCGGAACTTGTGGAAGAAACGGGTGGAAAAATCAATCTGGACAAACTGCCCGTGGGAGACCCAACCCTTTCGGCCAAAGAAATCATTGGAAACGAATCCCAAGAACGTATGGGACTCGTGATTGGCCAAAAAGACATTGACACCCTTCATAGAATAGCAGACCGAGAACGCTCTCCCATGTATACCGTTGGGGAAGTTACGAATGATCATAAGTTCGTATTTGAATCAGAAAAAACAGGGCAAAAACCAATGGATTTTGCTTTGGAAGATATGTTTGGTAGTTCTCCAAAAACAGTTCTGAACGACGTTACCACTACAAGTCACTACGAAAAACTAGCCTATGATGCTTCCAAAATCACCTCCTATTTGGAGCAAGTTTTGCAATTAGAAGCCGTAGGATGTAAAGACTGGCTGACCAACAAAGTGGATCGCTGTGTGGGAGGACGTGTAGCGAAACAGCAAACCGCTGGACCGTTACAATTACCGTTGAACAACGTGGCCGTGATGGCACTTGACTTTAAAGGGAAAGAAGGTATTGCAACTTCCATTGGCCACTCACCAGTAGCGGCGATAATAGATCCAAAAGCCGCCTCAAAAACGGCCATTGCGGAATCATTATCCAATATTGTTTGGGCACCTTTGAAAGACGGATTAAAATCGGTTTCCTTATCTGCCAACTGGATGTGGGCTTGTAAGAACCCAGGAGAAGATGCGAAACTTTATGCTGCAGTGGAGGCGTGTTCAGACTTTGCCATTGCACTGGGGATCAACATTCCTACTGGGAAAGACTCCCTTTCAATGAAACAAAAATATCCAAATGATGAGGTAATAGCCCCAGGAACGGTTATTATTTCAGCAGCTGGATCCTGTTCAGACATCAATCAAGTAGTAGAACCGGTACTTAAAGAAAATGGGGGTAGTATTTATTACCTCAACCTTTCGAACGATACTCTTAAACTTGGAGGAAGTTCTTTCGCTCAGATATTGAACGCACTGGGCGACGAAGTACCTACTATTACGGATGCGGCCTATTTCAAAAAAGCATTTAATACGATTCAAGACTTGATCAAAAAGAATGCTATTAGCGCCGGACACGACGTAGGTAGTGGCGGTTTAATCACCACGCTTCTGGAAATGTCATTTGCCGAAGTTGGACTTGCAGCAAATTATGATTTAAGTATTTTGGGTGAAGCAGACACCGTGAAGGCTTTATTCAACGAGAATATAGCAGTTGTTTTCCAAGCTGATGCATTGGTTGAAACCGAATTTGCAGAACAGGGTATTTCTATTCTAAAAATTGGTGATGTGGTTCCAGGAGATACTGTTACCATTACAAATAACGATGTTGTTTTTGAGCTAAATGTTCCAGAGTTACGCGATATTTGGTTCAAGACCTCCTATTTACTGGATAGTCGCCAAACCAAAAATGGAGTGGCGCTTGAACGATACAACAATTATAAAAACCAGCCTTTACGATTTAGTTTTCCAACGCAGTTTTCAGGTCACAAACCAGCTTTCAACATTACCGCTAGACCAAAAGCGGCGGTAATTCGGGAAAAAGGGAGTAACTCGGAACGAGAAATGGCGAATGCCATGTATTTGGCAGGATTTGATGTGAAAGACGTTCACATGACCGACCTTATCAGCGGTCGTGAAACCTTGGAAGATATACAATTTATTGGTGCGGTAGGCGGATTTTCTAACTCAGATGTACTGGGTTCTGCCAAAGGTTGGGCAGGGGCTTTCCTTTATAATGAAAAAGCAAATACCGCATTGAAACAATTCTTTGCCCGTGAAGATACCCTTTCGGTGGGTATATGTAATGGATGCCAATTGTTTATGGAGCTAGAATTGATTAATCCAGACCATGAAGTACATGGCAAAATGTTGCATAATGACTCTCACAAGCACGAAAGCATTTTCACTTCGGTAAAAATCCAGGAAAATAACTCTGTGATGCTTAGCACTTTGGCTGGAAGTACCTTGGGAGTTTGGGTTTCACATGGAGAAGGAAAATTCAACTTGCCATACGAGGAAAGCCAGTACCAAATTGTAGCAAAGTATGGCTACGACCAATACCCCGCTAACCCTAATGGTTCTGATTATAACACCGCTATGATGTGTGACAGCACGGGGCGCCATTTGGTAATGATGCCCCATATTGAGCGATCTACTTTTCCCTGGAACTGGGCATACTACCCAGAAAACCGTAAGGAGGATGTAGTAAGTCCTTGGCTTGAAGCTTTCGTAAATGCACGGAAATGGATTGAGAAATAAAAGAAACTTTTCAAAACACAAACTGCCCTTGAAATTGGTAACTGTATCAAAATTCAAGGGCAGTTGTTTTTCAACCTATATTTGACCTCAACACGACTTTTTTAGTAATGCAATCTGGCGATCGGCCGAGGCTGTCAAATCCTTCCTGAAAACGATTTTCAAGCTCATTGCGGGTTTCGTCTTTTTGATAATAAAAGGCCTACATACAAAACCAGTCGTGCTAAGATCTATTGCCAAATGAATATTTTGTAAAAAATAATGGGTAACATTCGAAGATAAGCGCCTTAATAACAACGAACAATATCACTAACTCACATGAAAAACAAATCCTTACTTCTAAGCGTACTTTTCACAGCAATAACCGGAGTTGCTGCTGTAGCTCAACCAACTTTGACTAAAATCTGGGAAACAGAAGCTACCATTCAAGTCCCTGAATCGGTGTTATTCAGCGCAAAAGGCAAACTATTATATGTAGCTCAAATAGACGGCAAAGCGGGCGAGAAGGATGGAAAAGGAGGAATAGCCAAGGTGGGTTTGGATGGAAAAATCATTGATAAAGACTGGGTAACCGGCCTCAACGCACCAAAAGGCATGGGCATTTGGGCTAACAAGCTCTATGTGGCAGATATTACAGAGGTCGTAGAAATTGATTTAAAATCTGGAAAAATCACTCAAAAAATAGCCATTGAAGGCTCCGAGTTCTTGAACGACTTAACCATTGACAAAAAGGGCAATATTTACGTTTCAGATTCCAATACGCATAAAGTACACCTGATCCAAAAGGGCAAAGCGTCTCTTTATTTTGACGACCTAACCAGACCCAACGGATTATTAGCGATTGGCAACGACCTATTGATTGCCGACAGCGGTGCTTTAAAAAAATTATCTGCCGATAAAAAATTAGTAACCATAGCCGAAGGAATGGAAAAAAGTACCGATGGAATTGAAGAAATCACACCTGGAGAATATGTGGTGTCGAGTTGGATAGGTTCGGTGTATCATGTAAAATCGGATGGAACGGTTACAACTTTACTGGATACTAGGGACGAAAAGGTTAATTCTGCAGATATTGGGTACGATAAATCAAAAAAAATCGTGTATGTACCCACATTTCTGAAAAACAGTGTAGTAGCTTACCAGCTTAAATAAATATCTTTGTAATTCATAAATCTAAATTAAATATAACAGGCGTTTTCTATGGACATTTTTGTAGGGAGCCTTTCTTTTAAGGTAAAAGAGAGCGAGCTGCGGGAAGCTTTTGAAAAATATGGAGCTGTAAGCTCTGTAAAAATTGTAATTGATAAAATAACCCGTCAAAGCAAAGGCTTTGGATTCGTAGAAATGCCCGATGAAGAACAAGGCAGATTTGCGATTAGCCAACTGAATGGTGCTGACATGTATGGAAGGCCGCTGGTTGTTAACGCAGCACAGAAAAAAGATGCCGGAGCTCCAAGGCCACAACGTGATTCCAGACCGCCCCGTCCTGCCCCCACAGGAGATCGCTATAACACACGTAGTACCGATACTGATCGCCCATCTCGCGAAAGCAGTTCTTCTGAACCACAAAGTAAAGAACGTGTATTCAGAGATGCCAATAAAGTAGCAGGTGGTGGAAAACGGGATTATGGTCGCGAAAGAGAAAGAGATCGTAAAAGCGAATTCAAAAGAAGCTCTGGATCCAAGAAACCCGATCACCGCCGTGGTAGAGGTGGAAACGATTCCGACGATTGGTTCTAAGATAAATTTTTAAAATAACCCGATAACAGTTTTTGCTATCGGGTTATTTTTTTGGATTGTACGGAAAATAATGACAATAAAATTGGTTCAAAAGAAATACAGAAATCATTAAAATGTTGGTAACAGTATAGCGGTTTGAATAAGCACCAGCAAAGCCCTCGTGCTTGTATAAAAGCAGGAGTGAAAAATTTAGGCATCAGTAACAAGCAATCCTAAATTTCGTATATTTGAATAGCATCAAAAAAGTCCATATGTTAAATTTGATTGAAAATTGTAAACCAGAACTGCGGAAGCTTTGCATAAAATATGACATTCAGACCATGCATGTTTTTGGCTCTGTTACTACCTCTACTTTTGATAATTCGAGTGATATAGATATTCTTATTTCGTTCAAAGAAATCCCTTTTGAAAGATACACAGACAACTTTTTTGAATTACACGGTCAACTAGAAAAGTTGTTTAAGCGAAAAGTCGACCTGCTCACCGAGCGGTCTCTCTCAAATCCTTATTTCATTCAAAGTATAGAAAACACAAAGCAGTTATTATATGCAGCGTGATATCAAAATGTATTTGCTTGACATCTCCAATTCCATTGACTCGATCTATGAGTATTTAGGTACTGAGAGAAATTTCCAATTTTATGAATCCAATAAATTAATTCGAAGGGCGGTTGAGCGTGAACTTGAAATTATTGGAGAAGCAACCAACAGAATTGTACAAATCGAACCAGAAATCGATATCACAAATGCTCGAAGAATTGTAGATTTACGAAACTGGGTAATACATTCCTATGACAACGTCGATAACATTATTATTTGGGGGATTATCAATAGAGATTTACCATTATTAAAAAATCAAGTCTCCCGACTTCTGGAAAATTGATAAACGGTATCCTTCAATACTTCTGTTAGAGCTCAATTCTGGCTTTTATTTTTAAAGCACTAACTATAACATGTAGATATCAATTATGATACCGAACAATGATAAAGTATCTATAAAAACTAAATGTCAAGAATAAATACCTTTGAACAGAATGCTCCTCTAATGCAAAATTCAAGCTCGCACTTAAAATAACAATTGGACGACCAAAAATAATCACAAGCGGGACCTCGCGCTAGCAATGGATTATGGTCTTGAAAGCGACTCCGACGATTGGTTCTAAGATAAATTCATAAAATAACCCGATAACAGTTTTTGTTGTCGGGTTATTTTTTTGGAATGTACGGAAAACTATGACAATGAAATTGGTTTAAAAGAAATACAGAAACCATTAAAATGTTGGTAACAGTATAGCGGTTTGAATAAGCAAGAACAAAGTGCTGGTACTTGCTCAGCAACCAAGTCTGATATATTACAAAGCACCTTTGTATAAGATATATCACATATCCTTCACGCCTCCGATCTTATTTTATTATCCTTAAAAAACAGAACGAAAAGTAGCAAAACGACCAATGAAATAGCGGCTGGTACCATCCAGATACTGGCCCAATCTTTAACTCCTTCTACTGTATACATATCTGCAACATAGCCTGCAATGGATGAACCGATAGCCATACCGATGCCATACGTAGCGATGGTGATTAGCCCTTGCGCAGAAGAACGGTATTTTACCCCCGCTTTACTATCCGTGTAAATTTGTCCAGTTACGAAAAAGAAATCATAGCATACACCATGTAAAATAATAGCCAGATACAATATCCATTCGGTTTCAACGGTACCGAACCCAAATCCTAAGAAGCGTATAATCCAGGCAATCAGCCCGACGATAAGCATCCATTTAACACCAAGCTTTCTAAATGCAAAAGGTATCATGAGCATGAAAATAACCTCTGAGGCTTGTCCTAAGGACATTTTATTTTCAACGTTGGTCATCCCTGCATCTGTAAGTGACGGGTTGGCCATGGCATAATAAAAGGAAAGCGGAATTGAAACCAAAAGTGAGGATATAAAGAAAACCGTAAAGGAACGATCCTTGAATAACCGAAAGGCATCCAATCCCAAAATATCAGAAAAGGAAGTACTTTTATTGGGTTTTGGTGGTGTATTGGGCAAGAAAAAGGCATAGATTCCTAAAAATGCCGCGGTTACCATGGAAATTTTAAAGATCATGACGCTATCTCCAAAGCCATACCAGCCAATAATATTTGAAACTACGATCCAGGCTACTGTACCCATCACTCGAATTGCAGGAAAATCCTTTTCCGTATCTGTAACCTGTTGCATGGCGATAGAGGTCGTCAATGCCATAGTAGGTGCAAAAGTGATACAATACAACAGAATATACCAAAAGAATTGATCAGCATCAGTTACCCCTGTAATGATATATAAAAGTCCGGCCCCTGTTAAGCTCAATACCCCCAGGACCTTCTGAGCAGCAAAGTATCGGTCGGCGATCATACCCACGAAAAACGGTGCGATAATCATCGCAATTGAAAAGGCGGTATAAGCACTTCCCACTTGGCTACCAGTTGCACCAAGTTGTGTAAACATATATTTACTCATTTGACCGTACCACGAGCCCCAGATAAAATAAAGCAGGAACATCATAGCCATCAACTGATAGCGGGTAGAATTTTTCATTTCAATTTGGTTTAGGTTTGAGTAGTAGTTCCAAAATTACTTTTTAACCAGCTTCTGAAACTCATTTAGTTTCAACAACGCCTCTATTGGCGACAAGGTATTTACATCCAATAATGCAAGTTTTTCTTTTAGTTCTTCTAATTTTGGATCAGCTGGCTCGAAAATACTAAGTTGATAGTTATTTTTAGGTAATTCCTTCACTTTCTTTTTGTGATTTTCTGCAACATGATCCTTTTCTAGGTGTTGCATTATTTCACTAGCTCTTAATACTATGGGCTGTGGCATACCCGCTATTTGTGCCACATGTATCCCAAAACTATGTGCACTACCCCCTGGTTGAAGCTTCCTTAGGAAAATCACTTTATTATCCACTTCCTTGACAGCTACATTGAAATTTTTAATTCTAGGAAAATCTTCTGCAAGCTGGTTCAACTCATGGTAATGGGTCGCAAATAAGGTTTTTGGTTTAAATTTCTTTTGGCTATGTAAAAACTCGGTAATAGCCCAGGCAATAGAAACACCATCATAAGTACTCGTTCCACGCCCTATTTCATCCATTAAAACCAGACTTCTGTCACTCAAATTATTAAGAATACTTGCCGTTTCCGTCATTTCGACCATGAACGTACTTTCCCCCCTACTCAAATTATCACTGGCTCCTACCCTGGTGAAGATTTTGTCTACAATACCTAAAGTAGCTTCTTTGGCAGGAACGTAACATCCCATTTGTGCCATCAGTACAATAAGGGCAGTTTGGCGAAGCAAGGCCGACTTACCCGCCATGTTAGGTCCCGTGATAATGATGATTTGCTGTGTCTTATCATCCAAATACAAATCATTCGGTATATATGACTCGCCTATCGGAAGCTGTTGTTCTATCACGGGATGCCTTCCTGCTTTTATATCGAGCTCTTTTCCTTCGGTGATAATGGGTTTTATGTAGTTATTCTTTCGCGCAACCATCGCAAAGGAACTAAGCGTATCCAACGTTGAAATTACAATTGCATTCTGTTGGATGGTTCCTACATAATCGGCAGCAGTGAGTACAATACCATTAAAAATACGGGACTCAATAATTGCAATCTTATCTTCTGCTGTCAGAATTTTCTCTTCGTATTCTTTTAATTCAGGCGTGATATAACGTTCGGCATTCACCAAGGTTTGCTTACGAATCCAATCCGACGGCACCTTGTCTTTGTGCGAATGGGTGACTTCCAAATAGTAACCAAATACCTTGTTATAGGCAATTTTCAAAGAGCCTATTCCCGTTTTTTCAGTTTCTCGGTTTTGGAGTTTCAGCAAATAATCTTTGCCTTCATAGGAAATAGCATGCAGTTCATCCAATTCAGGATCCACCCCCGTTTTGATCATTTTCCCTTGGTTGGCCAATACCGGTGAATCGTCTCGAAGTTCGGTTTCTATTTTATCTACTAAAAAACTACAAGGGTTTAGCTGATCTATATATTTATTAAGTACTGCACGAACTGTGGAGGATTTCTGAATGGTACCATCATCCCGTAATTTTATCAAACATTGTTTGATCGGCTCAATTTGTTTCAATGATTTTTTCAACTGGACCATTTCTCGAGGCCCAATCCGACGCACTGCTACTTTGGAAATCAACCTCTCCAAGTCTCCTATCTGTTTCATGCAGTGCATCATAGCTTCATGCAGCGCATCATTTTCCAGAAAGTACTCTACGGTGTTCAGTCGCTCCTCAACAGGCGATTTTTCTTTAAGGGGCAACACCATCCATTTCCTCAGCATTCTGGCTCCCATCGGTGTAACCGTTTGATCCAAAATCTGAATGAGCGGCACACCACCCTCTTGCTGTGGATAAACCAGTTCCAAATTGCGAATCGTAAAACGATCCAACCAAACATATTTTTCCTCCTCTATTCGGGTGACACTACCAATGTGGCTAACTTCACGATGCTCCGTTTCACGCAGATAATGCAGTATAACCCCTGCTGATATGATACCCATGGGCAAGTTTTCAATACCAAATCCTTTCAAGGTGGTGGTCTGAAAATGACTAGTGAGCTGCTCATAACCATAGTCATAACCAAAAACCCAATCTTCCAACTGAAAGGTATGGAACTTACCGCCAAATAAATTATTGAATTCTAACTTGGTTTTTTTACAAAATAATACCTCAGAAGGACCGAAGCCTTGTAACATTTTATCGACGTAGGCAGCATTTCCCTGGGATGTCATAAACTCCCCGGTGGAGATATCTAAAAAAGCGACCCCATACACATCGTCTTTGCCAATATGTACCGCAGCCAAATAGTTGTTCCGACGAATATCCAGTACATTGTCGTTCATCGAAACCCCAGGAGTAACCAATTCGGTAACCCCTCTTTTTACAATACCCTTCGCAGTAGAAGGATCTTCCAGCTGATCGCAGATAGCCACACGCTCGCCTGCACGAACCAACTTTGGCAAATGGTTGTCCAATGAATGATGTGGAAAACCAGCTAATTCTTCATGTGAACCGCCGTTATTCCGACGGGTAAGTACAATTCCTAGTATTTTGGAGGCTCTGATAGCGTCTTCTCCAAAAGTTTCATAAAAATCACCTACTCTGAAAAGGAGCAACGCCCCCGGGTACTTAGCCTTGATCTGATTGTATTGCTTATTGAGTGGAGTTTCCTTTTTTACCTTTGCCAATGAATATTGTTTTTTGAGAATGGATAACTACAAAATTAACCCTTCTATTCGGTTTGTCAAAAGCAATTGCCCGCGATTAACGGTATTTAAAAATCAAACTAATTTAACTTCGGTAGCTCAGATTTTGTAAGTTCTAACACCACACCTGGTGTTAGCTCTTGTAACTCATTCAAATTCAAATGCCCAATAGCAGCACGTACCAGGCGAAGCGTAGGAAACCCAACAGCTGCTGTCATGCGTCGCACTTGTCTGTTTTTGCCTTCATGTAAGGTCAAACTGAGCCAAGATGTGGGGATATTTTTTCGAAAACGAACTGGTGGGTTTCTTTCTGGAAGGTTTGGCTCCTGCAACAATTGTGCTTTGGCAGGTAGGGTATAATGCTTTTTACCATTGATGGAAATCGTGACTCCTTTACTTAGATTTTCACAAGCTTCCTCCGTGGCTACACCATCCACTTGTACCCAATACATACGTTCGTGTTTGTATTTCGGATCCAAAAACTTTGTTTTGAAATAATTATCGTTGGTCAGTAGGAGTAAACCTTCACTATCGGCATCCAACCGGCCAACCGGATAAATATCTTTCGCAAACTGAAAGTCCAAATCCGCCAAAGTCGGATGATCACCTTCCCGACTAAATTGAGAAAGCATTCCGAATGGTTTGTATATAATATAGTATTGAAACAAAAGACTCTATTTTATAAATGTATTTTACGGATTATGAAGCTTTTAGCATTATGCCGTAAGCTATAAGCTAGCACCCCATTTAACATTTAAAATGCTTTAAGCTATAAGCAGTAGGCAGTAAGCTTGCACCCCATTTAACATTTAACTTCCCACTTTTAACAATCTAAACCCTAACCCCTATTCCCAGATTTTTCAATCAATTTTCAACCAAACCGGACAGTGGTCCGAATGGACGGCATCGTTGTACTGGGCACTACCTTTAATTTTACTTTTCAAAGATTCAGAAACGGAAATATAATCAATACGCCAGCCTTTGTTGTTACCCCGGGCACCAGCTCGGTAGGTCCACCAACTATATTGTATAAGATCTGGATTAAGGTGTCGGAAAGAATCGGTGTGACCGTTTTCAAACCATTTGGTGAGCCAAGCACGTTCTTCCGGTAAGAATCCCGAAGATTTTTTATTTCCCTTCGGATCGTGAATATCATTTTCGGTATGGGCGATGTTATAATCACCACAAATGATCAGATTTGGACGTGTTTTTCGTAACTCCTCTACCCATTGAAAGAAATCATCGAGAAAACTCATTTTCAAACTTTGACGAATATCACCACTTGTGCCAGACGGGAAATAGCAGTTTAACAAGGTAATATCTCCAAAATCAGCTCTTATGATGCGTCCTTCTTGGTCATAAACTGGAAGTTCCATTCCAGTAAAAACATGATCAGCTGGTATTTTTGAAAATATAGCGACACCACTATACCCCTTTTTAACCGCTGGATTCCAACCTACAAGTTGGTAACCCAATGCTTCAAAATCTGCCAAATCAATTTGATCTGGTGTAGCTTTTACCTCTTGAAAACAGAGTACGTCAAATGATTTATCCTTTAACCAGTCGAGCAAACCATTTTTGATAGCCGCTCTGATTCCGTTGACGTTATAGCTAATTATTTCCATAAATGATACTAGGTAGTTTCCAGTCGTTTATTCAATCCCAAGTTATAAAATTCAAATTTAAGGTATTTTAGGGAAAAGGTTTTAGGCAGTAGACTTTAGGGCTTTTCAATTAAATAAAAAAGGATCTGCATTTAAAGTGCCATAAGCTATAAAAATGCCATAAGCTTTAAGCAGTAAGCTATAAGCTAGCATTCCATTTAATATTTAGCCGTAAGCAATATGCAGTAAGCTATAAGCTAGCCCCCCTTTTAACATTCGACTTTTAACATTTAACCCCTTTAACCCCCCTTTCCCCTACCTCGACAACGAAAACGGTACACTATCCGACTTTGCGCCCCATTTTTGATTGGGCTTTTCTCCCATTATAAGTGTAAGATTGCCACCTTTCACCATGTCTTCGTGTTTCAGGTAGGTTTTATTAAATGGCTTACCGTTCAATTTGGCGGATTGGATATAAATGGCTTTATCCGAAACATTTTTTGCAATAATCTTGAAATTTTTATCCTTTGCCACTTTTATATTGGTTTCTTCAAAAACCGGGCTTCCTAGTATATATTCGCCAGTTCCCGGAGCAACAGGGTAAATTCCCGCCATACTAAATACCAGCCACGCCGACATCTGTCCGCCGTCTTCATTGCCGCTTAAGCCACCAGTAGAGGTGTCGTATTCCTCATAAATCACCTTACGAACCCATTTTTGGGTTTTCCAGGGCTGCCCGGCATAAGCATACAAATAGGCAATTTGATGGTTAGGTTCGTTACCATGCCAATAATAACCCTGCTCAAATAAGGTATCCAATTTGTTAATAAACTGCTGTTGGCCGCCCATTTGTTTTTGAAGTCCCGCAATATCCTGAGGTACAAACCAAGTATATTGTGCCGGAGAACCTTCGGTTATAAAACTAGCGCGTTTGGCAAAAGGGTCAAAAGATTTTATCCAGTCGCCATTGGCATAGCGTCCACGTGCGTAACCTGTAGACGGGTCTATCACATTTTTATAATTCAAAGCCCTAGATCTTAACATCTTAGCATCTTCACTTTCACCAAGTCCCTCCGCCAAAACCGACAAACAAAAATCGTCGTAAGCATATTCTAGGGTTCTAGACACTTGTTCCCGTTTGTGAAAAGCCTGCCAAACACTGTCCTCCAAGGGAACGTAGCCATATTTCAAATACGACGCAAGTGCCCTTCTTCCTTTACCCGCCTCATAACTTTTTGGATCTGCATTTACTTCAAAAGCATTTTTACGCAAATATTTATAACCCGTTTTAAAATCAAAATTTCTAATATTCTTTACATAGGCATCTGCCATCACCGACATTACGTGATCGCCAATCATAGCAGCGGTATAATGATTCCAACAAGGAAAAATAGGCATCCAGCCTCCTTGTTCCGCCTTTTTAACCAAAGACTGCATCATATCTCCAGACATTTTGGGCTCCAATAGAGTCTCCAAAGGCAAGGAAGCTCTAAACGTATCCCACATACTGAAATCGTCATAATAGTTAAACCCATCAGCAGTTTGAACTGGCGTCCCACCTGCAAAGGAAGGATATTTTCCATCCACATCTGACATCAGCCTCGGTGATAGCTTGGTACGATACAAGGCACTATAAAACAATATTTTGTCTTGCTCAGTACCCTTTACCATCATTTTTCCAAGTGACTGATTCCACGCCTGCTGTGCTGCTTTTCTAATTTGGTTAAAGTCCTTTTTGGCTAGCTCCTTTTCCAAGTTCTGACGTGCTCCTTCCAAACTTGTAAACGAAGTTCCAACCCGTACGGTTACCTGTCTTTTACCGGAACCAAAGCCAATATAAGCGCCTAACTTTTCCCGATTCCCCTTCCCTATTGCGGATTTGCTACTGGGAACCAAGGTATCATTTACCCAGGTACCAAATTGGGTAATTTCGGTATCAAATTTCAAAACAAAATAGCCACTAAACCCCGCTGACTGCCCGGAACCCTGGTAAATCCGATGGACAGGGTTGTAACCAACGACCTCGCCTTTTTCAGGATAAATTTGTACAAAGCCTTCTCCTTCATCACTGTTGGGCTCAATGACCACAAAGGTTTGCTCCTCACTGTTATATTCAAATTTCAAAATAGACGACCGTGCGGCAGCAGTAACGGAGGCTTTGATTTGGTATCTGTCCAACCATACGGAATAGAAGTCAGGTGCTGCTATTTCGCTGTTATGGCTGTACCTAGAAGCCCTTTTCTCTGGATTTGTATTCAAATCTCCAGATAAAGGCATGACTGTCAGCGTACCGTAATCCTGTACACAAGAACCATTTAACCAGTGAGTTCCTCTGAAACCCTGGAAAAGAGAGTCATTGTAATAGTAAGGAACGATACATTTGGTTTCCGTTGCACGGCTCTGTGGTGTCCATTGCGTCATTCCATTAGGCACCCCTACTGCAGGCATGGTCTGGCCTTTCAGCTCACTACCGGCCTCGCTGTGCGACTTGGCACTTTCCGTATTTGAGGGGGCAGTACCTATCAGGGTGTT
>CAXBLH010000005.1:0-32478 GCA_963976315.1 uncultured Dyadobacter sp. | reverse complement strand
AACGGGTCAATATGATCATGTAATAGTGGTTGGTTGTGATATTATTAGTGATTTTGTGCTATACGGCTTCCAATCTTTGTTTGCTATCAGTGAGCAACCATGCCGGCCATTTGACGCAGATCGTAATGGCATCACATTAGGGGAAGGATGTGCAGCAGTGGTGGTATCCAATAATAAAGCTATTTTTGAAAACGCGCCTTTACAATTATTAGCAGGCGCGTCTGCCAATGATGCCAATCACATTTCTGGGCCCTCGCGTACAGGAGAAGGACTGTTTCGGGCAGTAACCAAAACATTAATTCGAAACAAAATAGATCTATCGCAGATAGACTTTATAAATGCGCATGGTACTGCCACCAAATTTAATGACGAAATGGAAGCCATTGCATTTAACAGACTTGGCCTGGGTGACAAGCCAGTCAATAGTTTGAAGGGTTATTTTGGGCATACCTTGGGTGCGGCTGGAATTATGGAAACCGTGGTGTCCATGCAAATGTTACACAAGAATGTATTGTTGAAAAGTTTGGGATATGAGCACCATGGTACGTCACAGGCCCTGAATGTAATCACTCAGAACAAATCGTATCCCAATAATTGTTTCTTAAAAACAGCCTCTGGCTTTGGTGGTGGTAATGCAGCCTTGATCATTCAAAAAATATGAACAGAATCCAATCATATTGCAACATCCATGAGCAAGAGTGCCTAGTTGACGGGGAGCGTGTTTTGCACTTTGATCACCATTCGGTAGATAGTTGGCCGTTGCAAATTTATAGATTTTTGGGTATCAGCTACCCTAAATTTCATAAGATGGATCAACTATCCCAATTTGGATTTCTAGCTGCCACTTTTTTGGCTAGGCAGTGTGATCAGTATAAGCATTTTTCTGAAGAGGAGGTAGCCATGGTATTTGCAAATAGCAGTTCGTGTGCCGTCACGGACCAACGCTTTTTGGAAAGTTATGAGGTGTTATCATCGCCAAGTCCATCTATTTTCGTATATACCTTACCAAACATAGTAATGGGGGAAATAGCGATTCATAATAAATGGTACGGCGAGAATATGTTCGCAATATTGCCTAAATTTAGGCCTGATTTTTTTATCAACCATAGTAAAATATTACAGTACAACGGTTCGAAAGCGATGTTGGGTTGCTGGTTAGAGGTGTCAGAAGTGAGGATAGACGTGATGGCTTTTATGTCAGATTTTGAATCTGAAATAGGTGTTGAATTAAATGAAGCCAATTTGGATCGGCTATACCATAAAGATAATTTTTAAAAGAATAAGGAATAGATGGAGAATTTAAAAGAAAATCTTAAGAAGCAATTAATTGAACAGTTGAATCTAGAGGATATTTCAGTGGAAGATATTGCGGATGATGCAGTACTTTTTAGTGAAGAAGGTTTAGGGCTAGATTCTATCGATGCTTTGGAATTAATCGTCCTTCTAGAGAAGTACTATCATATTCAGGTGGTGGATCCAGAACATGGCAAAGTAGCCTTCCGATCCATCAACAGCATGGCGGAATATATTCAAAATCATAAATCATAGTATTAATTTTGCACTGAAAAGTCTGAAATATTGGGTGTAAGTATAACAGGTTTGGGTATTGTTTCTGCAATCGGCTTGACGGTTGAAGAAAATCTGGCTTCTCTCTTGGCCGGAACGTCTGGCATAGGGCATTGCGGTACTTTGGAAGGGTATGAAGGCTATTTGGTAGGAGAAGTAAAACAATCCAATGAGGCACTTACCGCTCACCTAGCACAGTCAACACGAATATTATCGAGGACATCCTTGCTTGGAATTGCTGCTGCAAAACAAGCTTGGGGGAATAGTCCAGCTTCAAAGGAATTGAGAACCGGACTGATATCCGCTACTTCCGTGGGCGGAATGGACTTAACTGAAAAATTCTACAAGTCGTATTTAAAAGGTCAAAGTCCTGATTTTAGTATACTTTCCCGACATGATAGCGGCAATACTACGGAGGAAATAGCCAAAGAGATTGGAATTAATGGTTATGTCAATACTTTATCTACTGCTTGTTCTTCCGGTGCAAATGCGATCATGTTGGGCGCTAGGCTTATAGAGCAAGGAAAGCTCGACAGGGTACTGGTAGGTGGTTCCGATCCGCTCACGAGCTTTACCATAAATGGTTTTAAGTCACTGATGATCTATGACGAGCAATGGTGCCGACCTTTTGATGAATCTCGTGCTGGACTTAACTTGGGCGAAGGTGCCGCTTTTTTGCTTTTGGAGAGTGAAAAAAGTAGGCAGGTTTCTGGAAATACAGCCTTATGTCAGCTTAAAGGCTGGGCGAATGCAGCGGATGCATACCACCAAACAGCTTCTTCTCCAGATGGGAAAGGAGCAACGATGGCCATCCAAAATGCTTTGAAAAAATCCGGTTTAAACAAAAACCAAATTGCATATATAAATGCGCATGGAACCGGAACCAAGAATAATGACCTTTCCGAGTCAACGGCTTTAACCAATATTTTTGGAACAGAGGTGCCTCCATTTAGTTCCACAAAATCATTTACCGGACATACCCTGGCAGCTGCGGGAGCCATAGAAGCAGTGTATGCTGTTTTGGCTATTCAGCACGGTTTATTATTTCCAAATTTGAATTTCCAAAATACCATTGCGGAAACGTCTTTGATCCCCATTTTGAAATTAACATCCAATCACCGAATAGGTGCAGTTTTGTCAAACTCGTTTGGTTTTGGCGGTAATAATTCCACCTTGGTATTTTCCGAAAATGATTAAATAGTCCCTTAATAACTAGCAATTTGTATTCCATCTCGGCGATAACATCCATCTCACACCAGCAATCTTTCCAAAATGAAGGGTTCACAGAGGGTATGCTTGAATTAAACGATTCACATACTTTAATCACGCCCGATTTTAAACAATTCATTGATGCCAGTTTGTTGCGTCGTATGAGTAAGGTACTTCGGATGTCTGTTGCCTGCGCAAAGCATTGTATGGAGCTAGCTAAGCTGGAACAACCAGATGCCATAATTGTTGGGACTGGATTGGGCTGTTTGGTGGATACCGAAAAGTTTTTAAATAACGGTATCTCATTAGCTGGACTGCTACCTCCCACGGCCTTTATTCAGTCGACACACAACACCATAGCGGGACAAATATCTCTAAGTATTGGCAATCATGGTTATAACATGACGCATACCCAAAATGTGGTTTCCTTTGAGCATGCCATGCTGGATGCAATGCTTTTGCTGGGGGAAGGTTCAGGTCAGGTGTTGGTGGGGGCGGCGGACGAAACGATTCCATTTTTAGAGGAAGTAGCTGCTGAATTAATACCAGATTGCGGTTCAAAACTTACTTCAGGAAGTACCTTTCTGATATTAAAGAATCTAAGTGACCTCCCTGGAATAGTTTTAGTAGCGGTTGAAATATATACCAATTATCAATCCAAATGGGAGGTCATTAAAACTTTTCTTCTGGGTAATGGTTTAGATTTAACAGACATTGAGGTGGTAGCAACGGCACAAAATCTGGAGTCAGAAAATTTGGAATTGTTACAGTCAGGTGTGGAATCTATTTCATACCTTAATTTTACCGGGGTATATGCGACCGCCTCCGCACTGGGTTTTCATATTCTGGTTGATAAATTAATTGCTAATCCTAAACCTCGCTATGCGTTACTAATTAACGATGTGGCAGAGGCGCATTTAGGTTTAACCTTATTAAAAAAACGTGAAGCATAATATAGTTACCGTCATCGCCTTTACCACCATGCTGGTACTAGGTTTTATTTTTTGGAATAATGATTTTGTTTTTTATATCGTAGGGGTAGTAGCGGTGCTATACCTTGCATCTACGATGTATGGCGCTTTTACAATTCAATCCAACTATTTTTTGACCTCACTCCACAAGGGAAAAAGTAATTCCATTACACTTACTTTTGATGATGGTCCCGATCCAGAACTTACTCCCAAAATATTAGCCGTTTTAAAGCAATATGAGGCCAAAGCCACATTTTTTGTGATTGGTAAAAAGGCCGAAAAATATCCAGAATTGATTCGTCAAATAGCTGAAGAAGGGCATATAGTCGGCAATCATTCTTACAGTCATCATGTACTTATTGGTTTTTATTCCAGGAAAAGACTGCAAGCGGATATCGAAAAATGCAATCAAATCGTTTTGGATATTATTGGTAAGCGTCCTTTCTATTTCAGACCACCCTTTGGAGTGACCAACCCGCGCTATGCGGATGTTCTTAAAACCTTGGGAATGCAGTCCATTGGTTGGTCGTTGAGGAGCTTGGATACGCAAGCGAAGAGTAAATATGAACTTATTCAAAAGATTTTGGCTGAAATCAAAAAGAAGGATATCATCTTATTACATGACAATCAAGAAGTTACTTTTGAAGCATTGGATGATATCATAGAACACAGTCGGAGTAAAAATCTTCCAGTCGAAACACTCGATTGGGTTACCAAAACAAAACCGTATGTCGTTTTTTAGTAAACTCTTTTTTTTGTTATTCTGCACTTGCAGTTTCGTTTTGGCACAGGACTATAAATTGGTGAAAAACCCGAACCAATTAATCGCGAAATTCAAGCAATCGTCTCAAAGTATTCAATCTATTGAAGCCACCTTTGTCGAATCAAAGGAAATAAAAGTTTTGAAAAACAAACAGCAGACGAGTGGTGTGTTTTATTATAAAAAAGATGATAAAATGCGTTGGGAGCAAGTCCAACCATCGAGTTATATCATCTTAATTGACGGAGATGCCATTAAGATTAAGGATGGAGCCAGTAAAAAGGATATGGCTGGAAGCAGGATGGCTACTCAAATCAAAAGCTTACTGATGGGACTTGTGAATGGTAATTTTAATGAAGACAACGCGTTTAGCAAGCAGTACTTTGAAAATGAACAGTACTATCAGGTGTCACTGACCCCAGTCAATCGAAGGTTGAAAAACATTTACTCTAATATAAGTTTGACTTTTGATAAGAAGTCGCTCAATTTAACCCAACTTAACTTTGAAGAAAAGGGGGGGGATTCCAGTGCAATGAAATTTTCGAAACACAAGATCAATTTACCAATCAAAGATGCGCTTTTTCGCTCATTTTGAAATTATAAAGCATGCTACTAAATAAATTATATACCCTTGAAAGTATTCATGAAAAGGATGCCGTCATACATGCGAGCGTTCGTTTCAATCCAGATCATAAAATATATGAGGGGCATTTTCCGGGACAGCCAGTAACTCCAGGCGTTATCCAAATTCAGATTGTAAAGGAAATTTTACAAAAACACATGAATAGGAAATTTTGGTTAAAATCAATGAAAACCTGTAAATTTTTGCAAATAATTGATCCACAGGTAACACCGTTGATAGATATAGAAATTAAATTTACAGAAGGAGAGCTTTTGGATGTAGTGGCATCAGGAGGCTATGGGGAAACTGTTTACTTTAAAATGCAATCCAGCTACCGTTAAGCACCGCTCCAACACATAAAACTGTTATTCAATTACAAAGAAATGACGCTAAAACATATTCAGTGTTGTATCCTAATACCAACCTACAACAATCAGAAAACCTTAGCACAAGTGATTGATGGAGTATTACAATACGCTGATCCGGAAGATATCATTGTTATTAATGATGGATCAAATGATAGTACCAGTAGTATACTAAAAGATTACCGGGGCCGCTGCAGGGTATACCATAATGACCAAAATAAAGGAAAGGGCTATACATTAAGACGTGGTTTTGAAATTGCATGGGAGCTGGGATACCAGCGTCTTATTTCAATTGATTCGGACGGACAACATCTGCCGGAAGATATACCACTTTTTATAGCTGCATCCCTACAAAATACGGATGCAGTCATCATGGGTTCCAGAAATATGAGCCAGGCGGATGTACCTGGTAAAAGCTCTTTTGGAAACAAATTTTCCAACTTTTGGTTTAGGTTTGAAACAGGTTTAACCTTGCCCGATACCCAGACGGGGTTTCGATTATACCCACTAGCTCCTATTCAAAAAATTAATTTATTTACCTCCAAGTTCGAGACAGAAATTGAAGTAATCGTAAAACTGGCTTGGAAGGATGTTCCAGTTATTCCTATTCCGATTCAGGTTATTTATGAAATGGATGAAAGAGTTTCTCATTTCCGACCGTTTCAGGATTTTACAAGAATCAGCATACTCAATACCTATTTTGTAATACTCACCTTGTTATACTATTTACCAAAACGGCTTTTTCGATTTGTCAGAGAAAAAGGGTTATGGCAGCTTATCAAGCAGGAAGCGCTCAAACCCAATGAAACGAATTTTACAAAGGCTATTTCTGTTGGTTTTGGTTTGTTCATGGGAATAGTGCCCATTTGGGGGTTTCAATTGCTAATAGGGATACCATTGGCTATTTATTTCAAAATGAATAAGGTATTGTTCCTCACTGCCACCAATATCAGCCTACCACCGGTCATTCCATTTATAATTTACGGAAGCTATAAGTTTGGTGGACTGTTTTATCAAAACACCGTTCAAATAAATGCCATCCATGAGTTAACGCTCGACTCGATCCATCTTAATTTTGTTCAATATTTTTTAGGAGGTACCCTACTTGCAGTCATGGCCGGAGTTACCGCATTTATTGGCTCTTTTGCTTTATTTAAGATTTTTCGGAAGAAGTAAAGGTTTTTTTAATCTTATCTGTTTACTTAAATTGATTTCTGTCTGTTCCTATTTAAGAGCAATACAGTAACGATTGTTGCTATTCATACCATCATGTAATTACATTTATGTAATCTTATCGAATTGGAATTTGCTCTTTGATAGTGGTTTGTGTTCTGGTGACTTTTAGCCCTAATTCAATAAATACAACGCCTGCCGCTTACGAAACGGTAGTTATGTGGTTGAAGAAGTGATAAAATCCATTAAAAAGTAAGAGATGCAGGGCCCTAATGGAATTGGCAGTCAATGAGCTTTATCAGGATTATGTCCATGACAAATAGTTAACCACTTTTACTTCCATTGACATTGATAATTTCAATGAAAGAAAGTGAAATTTGGCTCATGGATCTCGATCCTACAAAAGGTGCTGAGATTCAGAAATCGAGACCAGCTATTATCGTCAACGATAACCAGGATTAAATTACAACATACTATTCTTCACTCCCAAAATCACTCTCCAACAAGCCTATATTGTCCCGTAATTCGAAGATTAACTACAATTTCGCTATCAGTCTTGTTTTTGAAATACCAACCATGTCGGCCTTCAAATGGCGCTAGAAAGGTGCCGATTACATTGTTGGAGTAAGCGGCGGTATAGCTTTGGTAATACTCTTCTTCGCCTGGGTTAGCCTGTGAGGGCTCGCCGTGAAAATCAAAGTAGAGCACACCATTCTCCGTGACCCATTCGTATTTTACTTGCCCGTATTTTAAGACATTCATTTTGTATTCAAGTCCTTTTCCAGCAGGAACATGAATTGTGACACTATCTTGACGCTCGTCATATTGTTTCACAGGGGCAGGGTTGTAAATCTCAGTAGGCACAGGAACATTCGGATCCGATCCGAGTTCATCTAATTTCAGGAGGGGGTAATCGGCTTGAACCGCCGGTTGCTGAGCGGGTACCTCTGGTTGGTAAAGATTACTGAGTCCGAGTAGTTTGCCCGTTCCTACTGGGTCAAGTCCATATTCAGCAGGAAGTACGATAGTTATAAAAATTACACTTCCTAGTATGAAAGCCGCAACGGTCGCTTTGATGATTTGTTTAGATTTCAAAACTGGTGGGTGGTTATCTATCATTTATTTTGATTTTTATTGTAAAAAATAGCCAGTAAGCTGGTATCCTATTAAAACGATTCCTGCTGCCATGAGCAGGGTATTGGTCAAGGTCGAGAATCGTTTGAAACTGTCACTAAATCGCCAGGTACTAATAATTAAAAGCACGAAAATCAGCGCAAGAAACTGTCCTATTTCAACACCGATATTAAAACCAATCAAATTGGTGATCAAACCGTCTTTTCCAAAATTGAAATCTTGTAGCTTACTAGCCAGTCCAAATCCATGAAACAGTCCGAAAATCAATACTGCTACTTTTGTATGGGGTTGGAATCCAAATAACTGCTTGAACCCACCCAGATTATCGAAACCTTTATAAACGATAGAGAATGCAATGACTGCATCAATGAGAAAGGCATTGATGGAAATGTTCCCAAGTACTCCCAAAAGCAATGTTATACTGTGGCCAATAGTAAATAGACTCACATATAGAAGGATGTCTTTGGTTTTGTAGAGAAAAAAGATCACCCCTACCAAAAACAGAATATGGTCGTAACCCGTTATCATGTGCTTGGCTCCAATGTAAAGGAATGGTACAAATGCTGATCCCTCGTTGCCGATTAAAAATTGTTTGGTATTATCATCAACCCCATGGGCAAATGCGCTGGTAGTAGCTAGGCTGAGCAGTACTATCAAACGGTATAACAACTGTTTTTTGAAATTCATGTAAAAGCATTTAGTTTTTAGAACCGAAATCCCCCCGCTTTTTTCCGTCCATTGAGAAGTTGGTCCACCCCGCTACTATTATTCCTTTATTAACCAAATATCAGAGATTTTGGAGTTTTTTCGCCAGTTTAATTCTGATTCCTCGGGGCCGTCAAAGGTGACGGCTATTTTGCCGTCTTGGGTTAAAGATAACGGTACTATCCATTCTTTAAAAGTATCTTCTTCTTTGTTGTAACTGGTAGGTGAAAGTCTGCGACCATCCACCCGTAGAAGTGCTTCGCCGTAACCTGCAACACGTATGATATACCGAGCTGCTGGATCAAGGTTTTCGTAGTCGAGTGCTGGTTCTCTTTGGAAAAGTTGAAAAGAAAGCCGTTTTCTACTTTTTCCGTTGTCCCACCACGCCACATCAGTTGCATCATTAGAAGTTGTTTTTACACGTGTACCTTTACTAACGCTCGAGATATCATCATAATAACTTCCTTGGCCGGGGTTTTCCCAACTGGCAATGCGTTTCATTGTGGCAACTTGCTCTAACGGATCGTTTATTTTTTTAATTTTCTCAAACTCGTCGGCCAACCACCAGCGGTTGTTCAAGGGATAGTCAACAAAGTCCATCACGACCCCGCGTTCTGGGCTCTTAGGCTTATGTTTGGCAGTGCTGGATTGCAAGCCTATTGAAATGTACAAGGCATCACTTAGTGTTTCGAGGTGGCTTCTGATATCTTTAGCAATAGGTTCTGTTTCAGCCTTGTTGACCAATGCTAGGGCTTGTTCCATGCTTTGGCTTATAGTTTGGGTCGTTGTTTTTGCCAAAATATCGTTTGCCAGCTTTTCCAGTTTCTGTTCATTAATCAGTCGAAGCCTGGTATATTGGTCGTAATAACTTCTAAGCAACAGCATTTGCCACCGCCAGTTATCTTTTAATTTCGGATGCACACTCTCCAAGTTTTTCCAATACTGGTAGGTCATTTCAACGCCACCATTTTCAACTAATGAGCCTTTCCAGTTTTGTTCAAGGGCTTCTATGCCGTTGGAAACCGAGTTGTCCATGTTTCTGCCAAAGAAAAAACTACTGTATTCTTTTAGTATTTGGTGCACCTCTTTGTTGGAATCCCACCCTCGCATACTCCACAAAACCTTGTTAACATCATCATGGCTTCCATCCGAGTAGGACACAAATCCATCGGTAAAAGGAGCATATTTTTCATGAATTTTAGCAAACGCATAAGGTCTCGGATTCACAGACTCTCGTCCCAGTGTTAAAGCATAAGCTTGATCAAAATTCTCCACTGGAAATTCGCAGCGAACAGAATGCGTGATATCGGGATATTGGCGGTGCTGGTACTGTTTGGGAAGCCGATACCGTGTTTCTGCCATTGGAGGACTACCGGGTCCTGATACCACTCCTTGAAGCCAGGTCGGTTTTTCGGTGGCCAAGTAATGGTAAAAGTAATCGATCTGCTCCACGCTAAACCCTTGTAAGGATATCCATATTTTTGCATTAGGATGGTGTTTTACCAAACGACTTTGCAAGGCCTTCAAAAAAGGCAATACTTCTGAGGGATGGTTATGTCCAGGATCGCCACCGGGGAAGAAGATATGGTCGAGGCGAGGGCATTGCTTGTAAAACGCTTCTCGCATGTCCAGTTCAGCATTTCGCTTGGCTTCGTCTTTTAGGTCGAAGGTGGCCGGCGTCCATACCCAATAATCCATGTCGTATTTTTGACATATTTCACTGAACTTGATCCGCATTTCTTCAGAGGGGATTTTGAAATGAGGGCTCGGTGCATCTTGTTCTTGAAAAGGAATTCCTTCGACGGCATTGGTTCCAAAAATGGCAAGTTCTCTTATATATTGATCAAACTGTTCCGTGGACCAGGCATCATAGGTATTTGCTGTGGTTCGGTAACCAAGTTGATGCCCTCGGATTGGATAATCAGGGGAAGTGCCAAAATCGGCTATTTCGTCAAGTTGAAATGTATTTTTATCCAATTTTAAATTTCGCAACAACCATCCACAACCGAATAAAATTCCACGGGAATCGGCACCGATGATCCAGATAATAGTCCCTTTTTCCGAATTTTCGGTCACGATGCGATAACCTTCTTTTTTAAACTCGGGACTTTCGCTCGGTCTTTTTTTGGGTACAGGTTTTCCAAATAAATCGGAATCCGTTACCAGCACAAGAGCGATGGCCGGAGTGCCCGTTTTTGGCCAATCAGAGGCATTTTTTAAGCCAGAACTGGTTCTTTTTGCAATCTCCTCGGTGAGTACTGCTGCTGCCGTCTCCTTCATGGGAGATGGAATAGTTGGAGAAACCAACAATGCCGCATTTTTAAGATTTACAGTTTGAGCCCATAAAACTTGTTTACAACAGGAAATAAGAAGCAAAAAACAAATAACTGACCATTTATAAATTGGCAGCAAAAAGGGAGTACGGATTTTTGAAAGCAGCATAATTTTAGCGAATTGACTTTGCATGATATACTTCAAATGTATCGATTAAGACCAGTTTGAAAGTAGTCATAAGTGGACTAATGTTTTTGGTTTAGTTTTCGGCAAGCAAAGATTTATGGAGATAGTTGGTTGTTATGGTCCGGGATAACGTTGTGGAACATGGCTATGATAAATCCATTAAACGGGAGCCTTATTGTTCTTAACGTTTGCAATTAATGGTTAACTGTAGACCGCCAGTGCAGCAGTAACACGACTGGCTTCTCTTATTTTTTAGGGAGTTGATTATCCTTAGAAATTACAAGGATATTCTTGATCTTTTCTGATTATGAAGAGCCTGTTTTAATTTTAATGATAGAATTGTTTATAATTTATTTTTTATGCGAACCGCCCTTTAAAATTTAACACAGGTTGAGCCAAAAAATAGCATAAACAAACTATTGGTTAATTTTTAAACATACTCTTAGTCTCCTACTAAAAATGGCCAACTATCAGTGGTTTTTTTGTAGCAATAAGTTTATTGATTTACAGGGGATTCTGTATGAATTGTCGTCGTATAGGACATGAGTTAGAATAATTATTAAAATGTCTGACAATTTTCTAAAAAGTACATTGATTCGATTTTACTATGTAGAATTCTTTTTATTTTAGGTAATCACTACACTGTTTCGGATTTTCCACTTAAAACTACCGGCCACATGAATGAACAAGAAATTGCCTTACCTATCGGAGTAACGCTCGATAGGTTTATCAAAAGAAACCAGGGATCATTTCAATTTGCGTCAGGAGAACTTTCACAGTTGCTGAGGGATATTGCCTTAGCCGGAAAAATTATTAATCGAGAGGTTAATAAGGCTGGTTTGGTGGATATCACAGGGGAACTTGGTACCGCTAATGTCCAAGGAGAAAAACAACAAAAGCTCGACGTTATCGCTGATATTCGTTTTATTAGAGCCCTGAAAAATGGAGGTGAGGTTTGTGCCATCATTACGGAAGAAGAAGATGAGATCATATACACCGGTAATGATGATGCGAAATATGTAGTTGCCATCGACCCTCTTGATGGATCTTCTAACATTGATGTAAATGTATCAATAGGTACTATTTTTTCAATCTATGCACGGAAAACGCCACGTGGTACTAAGGCAACCATGGAAGATTTTTTACAAGGTGGACGTAAGCAAGTAGCAGCTGGATATGTACTGTATGGCTCTTCTACCATATTGGTTTATACTACCGGTGCTGGTGTAAATGCCTTCACCTATGAGAATTCCTTAGGGGAGTTTTTCTTATCACATAGTAATATCCGCTCTCCGGCAAATGGGAAAATCTATTCCGTCAATGAAGGGAATTTTAATGACTTTTATGACTACACCCAGCGGTATATTCTGAATTGTAAGAAACGTAAATTAACGGCTCGTTATATCGGTTCTTTGGTGGCTGACTTCCACCGGAATTTACTGAAAGGTGGAATTTATTTGTATCCGCCCACGCCCGATTATCCAAACGGAAAGCTAAGACTATTGTACGAATGCTATCCAATGGCATTCATAGCCGAACAAGCAGGAGCGCGAGCAATCGATTGTCAGTCGGATATTTTGGATGTAAAGCCAACTTCCTTTCACCAACGAAATTCTATTTATGTAGGTTCTCCCGAAATGATTAGCGAACTGGAATTGTATTTTCAAGAGAGAGGCACTTATACCATCACCGAAGCAAGTTTCGAGCGTTCTGAGGTGTAAGCACTTTTGAAAATAGGCACGCTGGTAGCGCCAATAATTTTTCTTATTACAGGCAGAAAAAAAACCGCAAGTATATAAATGAAAAATACCGAAAGTAGTAATGAAACTGCTTTCGGTATTTTTTTTATTAACTCAAGCAACTTATAAAGTGAAAGGTGCTACCTGTTGCTTTTATGCCTGATCTTGAAGTTTGAGCTCTGGTGCAAGGGGGAAGTCAATGGCAAATCCTGTAAGATTGTGGATATAGTTACTAATCACTTTATCTCCGATCACCATCACCACATCAATGAGGTTAGCTTCTGTATAGCCAGCCGCAAAAAATGCATCTTTGGACGCTTGTGTAGCATTTCCATGATTCGCAGTGGTGGAGGCAGTGAACTTCGCCAGGGCGTCTAATTTGCTATCAAATGCGGCCGATCCCTGTCTTAATTCTATTACCTGTTCGTCTGTAAAGCCATTCATTTTTCCCAAAACGGTGTGGGCAGACTGGCAATACCGACAGCCGTTAATTTGGCTTACTACCAAATTAATTACCTCTCTTTCTTTGGCCTTTAACGTGCTCTTTCTATTTTGTAAGGCCAAATAATCCGCTAATGCGGTATCATTCTTTGCGTAATAGGCATATAAATTTGGTACAAAGCCTAGGGCCTTTTCAAGATTTGTGAAAATGGCTTGGTTGTTTAGGGAAACTTCTTCTTTGGTTGGAACTGTGAACGTAGTCATACTATTTTATTTTTGATTTTTTGATGCTACAAAGTTCCCCTTTTCAAGTACGGCTAGAGTAGGCATAATTACCCTACTAGTAGTCAATTATTCCTGAATTACTGTTGCTCGGTATTGAGAAGGCGAGAGGCCTTCCTTTGTTTTGAAAAACCGACCAAAAGACTGAATATCTTCAAATCCGATTTCATAACCTATTTCCTTTATACTCTTATTGCTGTAACGGAGCAATCGACGTGCTTCCAAAATCTTACGATCTTGTATAAATTGGAGCGGTGTTTTTTGGGCTATCTTCGAAAATATATTCGACAACGTTTTCGGTGATTTGTGCAGTAGTTCGGCATATTCCCCAACTGTATGTTTGGTTTTATAATGCTTTTCTACCAAAAAATTATAGGTGCGGATAATTTCTTGTTGTTCCTGATTCACATTAGGAAAGTTTTCCTGACTTTTATACAGGCGGGTACAGAGAATTAAAAATCGCTTGAGCATCATTTGAAGCATTTCCATTTGTAGGTTGTCGCTGGTTTTTAATTCCATTAACAAGAGGTTGTAAACACTTTCGAAAGTTTCTAAGTCCGCTTCGGCCAAATTGATAATTGGCAAGTTAGAGGCTCCAAAGAAAAGCAAACCCTTACAACCAATTTCAATGTCATGGTCCAGAATACAATAGAAAGGCCGGTTGAACCGGATAACCCGTGCGGAGGAAAGATTTAAAATTTCGACTTTATGGAATTCAGTTAAGCATACAATTTGATTTTTTTTGAATTGATATTTTATAGAATCAACTTCCAACAGGTTGTCATTAGCTGTAAACCATAGAATAGTCAGGCTGCTCGGAATAGCATTTTGGATAATGTAGTCCTCTTTTTTAGAAATGGTATCTACTAACAGGAACTCTTCGGCATTTCCAGTGAATTGCATTTGGATTTACTTTTAATAAAATAGTCAATGATGAGGTAAAGTATGATCTCAATCTTCTTTGGGTACTACAAATAAAAGGGAGTGTTTAATTCCAAATATCATAATTACCTAATTTTTTAAGAAATGCGAAACCTGAAATACGTAGTAACCAGTCTCTTTTTCTGTATCCTGTTTAATTCGGCGAATGCGCAATCAAATGACGATTTGAGTCTTCTTTCGCCAAATGGTCAACTGAACTTTACATTCCTGATAGATGGGGATGGTGTTTTGCATTATACCGTAAAGTTCAAGGACAGGGATGTAGTATTGCCGTCCCGTTTAGGACTTTTGCATAATCCCAATGGCTATAAGGATGGACCCGACTGGAACAAAAAGTTTACTTTGATTGATAGCAAGCGGACTTCAATCAATACCAAATGGATTCCAGTATATGGAGAAAGGAATAGTATACCTGATCATTTTAACGAACTCACCATTACCGTTCAGGATACTAATAAACGGAATGGACGAGATCAAGCACCCCTAACACTCATCGCAAGGGCTTATGATGAAGGCGTTGCATTTCGGTATTTCTTTCCGGAAAGTGGTCGCACACAAGTGGTAGAAATAGGAGCAGAGGATACGCAATTTCGTTTTCCAAAGGAATCGTTTTTCTATACCACGGATCATGCGCAGGGTAAATACAAGTTTCAATCCGTAGATAGTGTTGCCAAAAATGTAGAGTTGCCACTGACGGTGAAACTTGCGGATGATCTTTGGGCGAGTGTGCTGCATGCGGAACAAACCGACTTTCCTCGATTAAGGTTGGGTGCGGAAAATGGTGAGTTTGTGAGTAAATTATATGGAGAAATGGTGGGAACATCGCCGTTTGGTACTCCTTGGCGGGTAATTATGGTCGCTGAAAAACCAGGTACTATGCTGGAAAATAATTATTTGATACTGAACTTGAATGCACCAAATGAAATAAAAGATGTAAGCTGGATACGACCAGGTAAGGTGATGCGGGAAATTACCTTATCTACAAAGGCGGCATTGGCGCTGGTAGACTTTGCCGTTGAGCAGCATTTGGATTTTATACATTTTGATGCGGGTTGGTATGGCCACGAATACGATCACAAGGCCAGTGCCGCAGCCGTGAATGTAGATCCAAAACGCAATCCTGTGAACGATCTTGATATGCAGCGAATCATTCAATATGCCAAATCAAAAGGGAAAGGCGTTATATTATATGTTAATCACCGCGCTCTGGAAAAAGAAATGGATACTATTTTTCCGCTTTACCAAAAATGGGGAGTGGCCGGGGTCAAATTTGGTTTTGTTCATACAGGCTCACATCGCTGGACCAACTGGATGCACGAAGCCGTAAAAAAAGCGGCCAAATACCATCTTATGGTGGATATTCATGACGAGTATATGCCCACTGGTTTTAGCAGAACGTATCCAAATCTGATGACGCAAGAAGGTGTGAGTGGCAACGAAGAGTTTCCAGATGCTACCCATAATACCACTTTGCCTTTTACCCGGTTTTTGGCTGGAGCTGCTGATTATACTTACTGTTTCAACGAACAAAGCGGTAGACTAAAAAACACCAAAGTTCATCAGTTGGCTTTGTCAATCATTAATTATAGTCCGTGGCAATACTTATTTTGGTATGGAAAACCAGAACATTATTCCAATCGAAAAGAAATTGAACTTTGGAAGTCCTTGCCTACCACGTGGGATAATACCAAAGTCCTGGAAGGGGAACCGGGAGAAAAGATTTTGATTGCACGGCAGAAAAACAAAGATTGGTTTTTAGGAGCTATTTCTAATAATGATGCCAGAAGGATTTCAGTCAACATGGATTTTCTGGAGAAGGGCACTAAATACCAAGCACATATTTATGAAGATGATGGTAAGGAGGGCGTTAAAATCAGTAGCAAATCAATTTCGAAAAGTGATTTGCTACACTTTGATCTCTTGCCAAAAGGAGGCGTTGCTATTCGTTTGGTAAAAGACTAAAGTCCTACCACCAAATGTAGGATTTGCCTTTTTTGAATACTATTTTGAGACAAAAAAATCATGTCCCTTTGATTATATTTGACTTTTTAACCTAAACACTTTGTGAATGATCCATTTTAGTATCATAAAAAAGAAAATACTTCATTTCGTTTTTGCTGTAATGATGGTAGGATTAATGATACCAACTGTCGTATATGCACAGAAAAAATCTGCTAATAAGCCCAATATTATCTTTATTCTTGTAGACGATATGGGCTGGGGAGATGTAGGTGCTTTTTGGCAAAACCAAAGAATGAAAAATGGTAATAGGAGCGAACCTTGGCAATATACCCCCAGCCTGGATGCGATGGCTAAAAATGGTGCCATGCTTACCAATCATTATTGTGCAGCACCGGTGTGTGCTCCTTCTCGTGCCTCAATATTACTTGGAGTGAATCAAGGGCATGCCAATGTGCGTGACAACCAGTTTGACAAAGAATTACAGGATACCTATACTATTAGTAATGTTTTACAAAAGGCGGGCTACAAAACGGGCCTGGTAGGGAAATGGGGTTTACAAGGAAAAGGAGCGGAAGGGCCTAATTGGCCAGCACACCCTTTGAAGCGTGGATTCGATTACTCGTTTGCCTATATCCGCCATGTGGACGGTCACGAACACTATCCAAAGGAAGGGGTGTATCGTGGTAAAAAGCAGGTTTGGGATAATAACAAAGAAATTTCGGAGGACCTAGACAAATGTTTTACTACGGATCTTTGGACCGCTGCTGCTAAACAATGGATTATAGAGGAAACAAAAGGTAAGGATGCAAAGGATCCATTTTTTCTTTATCTGGCCTATGACGTACCCCACGCTGTTTTGGAATTACCTACTCAGGAATATCCGAATGGGGGTGGATTAAAGGGCGGTTTGCAATGGCTGGGAACTCCTGGTAAGATGATTAATACGGCTTCGGGTACACCAGATTCGTATGTCCATTCTGATTATATCAATGCCACTTACGATGATGACAATAATCCTGCTACGGCCGAAAAGCCGTGGCCCGATACCTACAAAAGATATGCGACTTTATGTCGTAGGATTGACGATGGAGTTGGTGATATTATGCAGTTATTAAAGGATTTGAAAATTGATGAAAACACCATGGTGGTTTTTACCTCCGATAATGGGCCTTCGCTCGAATCTTATTTACCAGATAGTTATGTGAAATATGAACCCACTTTCTTTAATAGTTTTGGGCCTTTTGATGGTATCAAACGCGATGTTTGGGAAGGTGGTGTGCGTATGCCAACGCTTGTAACCTGGCCAAAAACTATTCCAAATAGCAAAGTGATTGATGATCCAAGTGCCTCGTACGATTGGCTAGCAACTTTTGCGGATGCAGCTGGTTTGCCCATCCCGGCGAGAATGGATGGCGTTTCTTTGATTCCAACTTTGACCGGAAAGGGCGAGAAAAATACGAGTCAGGTTTATATTGAATACCAACAAAATGGCCGTACCCCAAAATTTGAAGAGTTTTCTCCAGTTCACCGAGATCGTAAGCGTAACCAAATGCAAAAAATTCGCAAGGGAGATTTCGTGGGTGTTCGGTATGGTATTAATGCGTCGGATGATGATTTCGAAATATATAACGTGGTTACGGATCCACAGGAAACTAAGAATCTTGCTGGTGAGTCGTCTATGAAGGCATTACAGCAGGAATTTAAAGACAAAGTATTGCAAATTCGCAGACCCGATTCCGAAGCCCCTCGTCCTTATGATGATGCTTTGGTACCTGCTGGCAAGGTAGGTAAGGTTGCCAAAGGTTTGAACTGGAATTATTATGCTGGTGACTATCCTTGGGTCACTGCCGATGTAAATGGAAAGGCAAAAGCCAAAGGAGTCATGAATTCAGTAGGATTTCCAAACTTGAAATCTGAAAATGGAATGGTGGTGATTAATGGCTATGTCCACATTCCTGAGGATGGTTCTTATACTTTTTCGATGAAAGCTCCTGGTGGGTTCTTGGTACGTATGCATGAAGCCATGCTATTGGACGGCAGTTATAAGCATCAAAATGGCGAAGAAGTCTCAGGTGAAATAAAATTAAAGGCAGGGTATCATCCTGTAAAAATATACTATCATACTGAAGAGGGGAGTGCTCCTACCTTGACACTAAACTGGTCCAAAGAGGGTAAAGCCACAGAGGCAATTAGGAGTGAATTTTTATTCCATTAATAATCAGTAATTAGTAAACAAAAGAGCCAGAGCGCGTAGCTATTCATTTTGCTACGTGCTCTGGCTCTAAATCTTTTGAAAAATTATTCTGCGTGGTCAACAGGTAAGTCAGCACCGCTCCAAACTTTTTTGGAGGTCCAGTCTTCCGCAGGGGCGGACCAGAACGGATGCTTTTCTGACAAGCCTAATGGTAAGAAAATACTAGAACACAAGTACAAACTCCCCGTTGAAATATAATATTCCCCAATAGCAGGCTGATGTCCGTGCAAACCGATTTGCATCCAACCTTTACTATCAAATGTTCCAGCGGGTTCTAAGGTTTGTCTTAATACGGCTGTTAATCCAGAACGAACTTGTTGTGGAGATACATTTTCTGGTAGCTGTTCGAGTAATGCCATATTAGCAAGGTGCTGGAAAGCGCCTCCGCGATACGCAATCGATCTGCCAATAACTGGGAATGTCCCATCAGTTGCGATCAGTCGTTCCTGAATAGCGGCGTATCTTATAGCTCTTTTGGTTACCACTGCGGATATATCTTTATAGGCCGGCTCTTTCGGTAGGATAGAATCTAGAATATCCACCAAAAATGGCTGGATCACATAACTATTGTAGTAATCCCAATGGAAATTTGGTCCATCACCATATATACCATCCCCTTTGTACCATTGCTCATGCTGACGAATGGCGTAATCCAAACGCATTTTGTCATACTCATAACCAAACTTGGCGAAAAACGCTTCAATCATCGCGCTGAAAAGCAGCCAGTTGTTGAAACCAGGTCGAATGATACGACTACTTCGTAATGCTGCTACTGTATTCTGTTTTACACGCTCTGGCAGGCTTTCCCAAAGTTTTGGAGCACGAATTAAACCATTGGCCAAAAAAGCGGCATCCACTAAAGGTTGGTGATTTTTGGTGAAGTTAAAGAAATCCTTAGCATCAGGATTGGTACCATTGTCAATGGCTTTTTGCGTAAGCGCAAAATATTTGTCTCTTAATTTTTTTTCTGAACTATCCGAAAACTCCTCTAAATTTAACCAAGGACTAATACCTGTTAATAGTCTACCGAAAGCCTCCAAATGTGTAACCGTAGGTCTGTCTTTCATCTTGCCCACTACGGGCATATTGATCCTGAGGGTGTCATTGGCTAGGTTTTCTAAAACAGGAAATGCAATTTTTTCCAAATGGTTTACCCAATACTTTCTATCGGTAATGGGTGCAGGCTTGGCATTAATTGCGGTACTAACACCAGCTAATCCAAGGGTTTTTATGAATATTCGTCTAATCATCGCTACATTTTTTGATTCGTTTGCTGCAAATATATCCTGAAAAATGAAAAAGCCCTATAAATTTAGTCCTGTTGGGCTATACTGATTTGGGTTTTCACTCAGTGAGTTTTCAATATATGCTAAAAGAGGTGAAATATCAACTTTAACAGTGGGGGAAGTTGATAGGTATATACGATGGAAGAGAAATCTGAAAACAGTATCTCAATAATACATCAGTGATTTTCCCATAGCAGTAGTACTATCAGGTGCATTTGAAATGGGTGGTTCTAAGTAGAACAGCCTAGTAGTAAGGCGTGGTCAATGAAGGACTACATTTTCCTGCGTCCGATGAATTTTATTGTAGCGTATAATGGCCACGTTTTATAACCAATACCCCCGCGCGATTTAAAATTCAACTATATTGGTAATTTAAAATACTGAGTATGTTACACAGTCGCCAATTTTTTAAAACTACAAAATATAAAATTTTGTATTGAGTCGAATGGCGTCTTATGGTCCACAGTGATGCAATTTATCTTTTCGAAAAATAGCTTTAATCGATCAGTAAGCGCTGATTCCGTGTACTGTTTGATTTCAATTCCGCTACATTTTTTTGGTCCCTGTTCAGAAAATGTTCCAATAACTAAAACACCTGATGGTTTGATGCTTTTTTGTACTGTGACGAGATAGCGGTTGATTTCATCTTCTTCGGTCAAAAAATGAAAGGCTGCACGGTCGTGCCAGAAATCATACTGTTCATTTGGCTTGAATTTTGTAGCATCCGCAACAATCCATTTTACTTGTGCCGCCCGGCCAGCAAGCCGTTGTTGTGCTCGAATAAGTGAGGATGCCGAAATGTCTAGAACGGTAATATCTGTGTAACCCAGTTCTAACAAATTGTCAACTAAAAAACTGTCGCCACCGCCAATGTCTATTATTTTTGCGGTTGTTGGAATTTTAAATTTGGCTAAAAATTCAAGAGAAGTGGTCGGAGTTGCTTGATACCAGCTTACATCTTTCAATTCTTTGGTTTTATAAATGTTTTCCCAATGACTCACTCTATCCAGTTTTTCCATTTTTTATTGGTGATTTAAATTAGTCAAGCTTGACAATGATAGTTGGAAAATTTATATTATTATAGAGATAGAGTATAGTTTTTTGTGAATCTATATGATTTTAAGTGCGCGAACGAATTTTCGATGCCTATAGACTCTCCTAAGTTTCTTTACTTTTTTGTATTAATGTAAAAATTAATTGCTCGGCAGGCCTTTCCTCCTTTGGCGCCAGACAGATTTTAGTAAAAAAGCACTTTAAAACTAATAAATAGTTGGTTTTCATCAGGCCAATTCCCAAAAATGGGCTTCCTGTTTGGAGGGTTACACACTAAATTCCATCTAGTGTATTTAAGTCCTATTCAGTTCCTTTTTTTTTGTTTCCGAAACTTCGCCCGTTTCTGCATAGTGTTTCCAGTCGGTCACAAATCCTTTCAAAAGTTTTTGGAAGTTTTTCTTGATCATTCCTCCCATAAATAAACCGCCAATACCTTTTGCATCCGCCGTTATATTCGTGGAAACACTACAAGTATTTTCATTTATAACTTCCACTTTTAAAGCATTTTGTAAATTCTTTATAAATCCAGGAATTTTGTCGCTTTTGGCCGACCATGTTATCTCCCTTCTTTCTGGGTCGTAATGTAAAATTCTTTCTTCGGCAATTCCCATTTTGCCTAAATCACAAAACCGACCTCCGGCAGGAGCTCCTTGAAAGATGGTCTTTTCGTCTTCATTATTCCAGGACTTTTTAATGCCTCGTCCCCAATCTCCTATGTTTAAAAAACGAGGGCCTATGATTTCCCATGCCTGTTCTGCCGGGGTGTTTACGATAATGGATTCCTTAATATCTATTTTCATGATACAACGGGTTTGATATAATTATAATGTGGTAGTGCTCTTCACTTTTCTAGGATGGGGAATGCCATTTTCGGCATAGTATTTTAAATCTTCGGCTATTTCGGTTGCTGATTTTCCCATTCCCTTTTTTATCAAAGGGGATAATAAAAAACCTAATAACCCTTTGGTCTCCATCCTGAACTCTAAAACCACCGTTGTTTTAGAGGAAGTATCGCTATTTAAGGACCAGACTGCGCTTGCATGTTTTGCGATACCTGGTGCACCTTTGGAAATATGGTAGGCGAGCCTGTGTGTGGTAGGTTCGAAACAGTCCAGTTGCTGAATTGTCTCGCCGCGATCCGTTAATGTAATTCTTTCGGAAAACGCTATTCCTGGGAATTTCGAACTTCCACCTGGTTTTGATTCTTTAAAATTGGTGGACCACAAATGCACCTGAGCAAATTGGTTTCCCATTATTTCCCAGATTTCTTCGATCCTTTTTTCGATGCCCAGCTCTTTTTTTACTTGAATTTTCATGATGTTTTGAATGCTAGTTCTATTTGGGGTTTATCCTCCATTTATATTTAGATGCAAAACGTAATGGGATGTTACAAAACTGGGGGGTATTTCAGTCAAAAAATTGATGTAGACTTTTATCATTGATGATTTCATCCACTATTGTGTTGGCATTGAAATCCTCTTTGGTAGGATGTTTTTGAAAAAAAGCAACATACTTCTTATCCACAGTATCCGCAACCTCATCCGCAACTTTTGCCGCATAGTTAGCAATAGTGGCTGTATACTGAGGGTCAAATAGTTTTTGGTCTGTTTTTAATTTTCCAGCTGCTTCCATGGCTTTTGCTTTTTTGGAACAGCGGCAAGGATTGTCTTGATGAACCAAACCACATTGTTGATTCATAAATGAATGAAAGTCCTTGCGAGTACGTGAAAGTTTAACCCTATAATTTTCTTTACTAATTTTAAAAATCTCAGCACCAATATTGTGCTCTATTTGAAATACATCACCCAATAGATACATTAATCGTTGCTGGCGAGTAAGACACATCAACATTCCAGACATACAGCGGATACGTGCCGTTCTGGTGCGTAGTTCTTGTTCTATTTCCTCTTCTGGTGATAAATCAGGGCTTGGTATAGCGTTTAATTCCTCAGAAAAGGCCTCAAAGTTTCCCCATCGGTCTTCCATCGGCCTTCTCTTGGTTTGTAAGAACTGGTTTACGACAATTCTGTACACCCATGTCTTAAAAGAACTTTTCCCTTTAAAGGTGGATAATTTGGTTATTACTTTGATGAATACTTCCTGTGTTAAGTCTTTAGCTTCTTCTTGGTCATTGGTATATTTCCAGGCCAAATTGTATATAAAAGGTTGATGCAGTTGGATCAACTTATTCAGTGCATCCTTATCTCCTAACAAAGATTTTTTTACCAAAGTATTGGCAATGTCTTCTGTATGACTGTCTGTGAAGGGATTTTTCATAGAGGTTTTTTGCTTATAAGACGGCCCACCGAGAAATGTGTTACAATCGCTATTGAATTATAAAAGGCCTGGATCCAAAGATTATTATTCAAAGACTTGATTCAAGGGGAATTACTTATTTTATAGTTCCCTTCATCAGAAACTCGATCATGAAAATTGGTAGGCAAGTGCTGTTATTGGTACAATAACCGTTGAAACCTAAACACAACTGGCCTCCGAAGTTTTTTGACCTCACAATAGTCTCGTTATCAGTTAAGTTGGTTTAGAGAATACCAGGAATCAGGAGGTGTTTTCCGTTTTTGTTTTCTTGGGGATATCAGCCTTTGGGCAAAGGCAGTAACGAACCGTAGGCATCACCCACGATTCGTTACTCGATTTCCAACCCGATAAGTAGGGACCCCCTCAGTGCCAGATAAGAATATACTTAACTGACTGTTGAGAACCAGTTTTATTTATAAAATGCTCTTTTTCAATAATCTACATTTTATATTGGAATATAAATATTAAAAGTTGCTCCTTGATGGAGTTCTCCGTTGGCAGTAATAACACCATTATGGTTCTCAACAATTTTTTTAACGATGGCCAGTCCAATTCCTGTTCCATCATATTCCTCTTTGCTATGCAGTCTCTGAAATACCTCAAAGATCCTTTCACTGTACTGTTGTTCAAAACCGATTCCATTATCTGAAATGCAAATGTGACAGTAGGTGATTTCAGCTGAAAGAGCATCAATTTCGAATAGTGCTCCGTTTTTAATTTCACAACTGATTTTAATGCGTAAGGGCTCGTCGGCTTTGGCAAACTTAATGGAGTTACTTACTAAGTTAAGCAGGAGCTGCTTAAACTGGAAGGGGATAATTTTGACATTACAAATATTTTTGAGCTCAAAAAGAACATTTTTGTGTTCCAGTTCTTCTTTTAAAGTGTCTTTTATATCTTTAATAATCACAAGAAGGTCAATTATTTCAAATTTTCTTTCTTGGGTAGTAGTTCTGCTATAAGCAAACAAATCTTGGATCAAACTTTGCATTCTGTGAGCCGACTCCTGCATTCTATTAAAGTATTTCTTAGAATTATCGGATAAGATGGTGTACTCCTTTTCTAATATTCGAGACGAAAACGTTTGAATCTTTCGTAAAGGTTCCTGTAAATCATGACTTGAGATATAGACAAAAGATTGCAACTCTTTGTTGATTTTTTGAAGATCCATGTTCTTTTGATTCAACTCATTGGTTCGTTGTAACACTTGGTTTTCCAGCTCTGATGTAAACATTTTTTGTTGCTGAATATCGGTACTGGATCCTACCCACATTTTTATTACTCCATTTTGGTCTTTCTGTGGTATGGCACGGCTAAGTTGCCAACGGTATTCTCCGGTGTATTTGCGAAAGCGGTGTTCGAATAAAAAGTCTTCCCCTGTGTTAATTGAATGTAGCCAGTGATTAATATTTTCGTTTCTATCATCTGGATGTACGATTTGTAACCAGCCGTCCTTATAAATCTGCTCCGGTGTCAGTCCGGAATAATCAAAAACCGACTGATTAAAATAATTGAGATTTCCATTTGGTTCGGAAGTCCAGATGTGCTGGGGCAGGGAGTCGGCCAGCAAACGGAATTTTTGTTCTCGTTCCAGCAAGGCTTGTTGATGCTGTTTTTCGTCTGTAATATCCCGGAGTGTTCCTACCATTTTAAGGGGCTTATTATTTTCATCGAAAATAACTTTCCCTTGAGTACTAATCCAGCAGATTGTATTGTCTGGTTTTACCACCCTTGCCGTATACTTGTAAATGCCAGTGAGCATAGCTTCGTCAAATGCCTTTTCCACTATACCGTGGAGATCTGCGGAGTGGATTTGGGACCGCATTTGCTGGTGAAGAAGCATATAAGACTGGGGGTGTCCAAATATTTCGGCCAGTCGAGGAGAATGAATAATAGCTCTGTTTTGCAGCTCTAATTCCCAAGTGGCAAGTTCCGTAGCCTCAGCTGCCAAGCGAGACCTTTCTTCGGCTTCTTCCACTTTTTTTCGGGCTTCTACTTTGTCTGTCACGTCATTTACGGTAATCATAATTCCCGACACCTTCCCATCAGGTTCAAACAGCGCAGCATATTCAAAGTCTAGATAAAACTTCTGCATACCGTCATCACCCTGAACATACGCCAGCGACTCTTTTTCGGTATAAGACTTACCCGAAGAAAATACCATGTGCAATAGTTCCGGATATTTTTGTTGGTTTAGTTCCGGAAATACTTCCAAAATAGGCCTGCCAATTACATCACTTTCTTTTTTGCGCCATACATTTTCAAACATTACTTTATTGGCTGATTCAATGATGTAACCCTTCCCTCTCAAAATTGTCATTGGAATAGGGGACTGCATGACCATATTACGAAAATGCATTTCACTTTCTTCCAGTAAATGCTTCGCGATTACGGTAGTGGTTACTTCTGTCGCAACCACCATAATACCAGAAATTTCGTCATTTTCTTCTTTCAATGGATGGTATACCAAATTAAAATAGGCATCTTCCATTCTTCCATGGCGCTTCAAGGTAGCGGGTAATTCAGGAGAGTAAAAGGCATTTCCAGAACGTATTACGTCATGGAATAATGGTTCAACCAAACTCCTAACCTCTGGTAATGCTTCGAAAAGTGGTTGGCCAATCAGCTCAGAATCTGTTTTATCCACCAGTATCAGATAATTTTCATTGGCCATTTCGGTCACAAAGTCTTTTCCTCTGAAAATGGCAATGCCCAAAGGAGCTTGCATCACCGAGTCACGGAATCTCTTTTCGCTTACCTCTACTTTTTGTTTTGCTTCATGAAGTTCGGTAACCTCTGCGGCGGTGTTCATTACAGCAAAAGGGGTACCGGAGGAATCAAACAATGGGGTAAAACTATAATTGAAATAATACGTATTTAAAACTCCATCTTTTACTATATCAACCCGTTGGTTTTTAGCATGATAGGGGATGCCTGTTTTTAAAACGCCACGGATCTGTTCAAATATTTTCTGGTTTATTAATTCTGGCAATATTTCAGTATAAAGTTTTCCTACAACTTCATTGCCTTTGCCCCATATATCCATAATGGATTGATTTGCGAGTGAAATCCGCATTTCATCCCCTTCATATACCCCAATAGGAAAGGGTGCGCTCTCTACTAATGTCCGCGTACTATGTTCGCTTTCTTCTACTTTTTTTCTTGCCAGTACTTGTTCCGTTACATCGTATGCCTGAACCAGTACCCCTGAAATTTTTCCATCAGACTCACGGAAGGGCAGGTATATGAAGTTAAAATAAAGCGTGAATTCATCACCGTTCGGACGACTGAAAAAGGTGGGTTGTTCATTGCCATAATGTGTTACGCCATTGTGTAATACATCTAGCATCAGTTCCACAAATGATTGGTCAATCATTTCGGGGAGTATTTCCAAAAATGGTTTTCCTATTGCTTCAGCTCCAACTCTCCATAATTTAAATAAAGCATCGTTCGCTATTTCTAAAATCAATTCTTCACCCCGTAAAATTATAATAGGGTGTATTGCCTGTGCGATTAAGTTACGAAAGCGTAGTTCACTGGCTTCAATCTCCTTTTTTATGACGACGGCACTCGTAACGTCATAGGCGATTACCGTGACTCCCGAAATAGAGTTATCTGCTTCGTAATAGGGTTGATAAACATAATTTAAATAGACCTCTGTCAGGCTACCATTTCGCTGTAGCTGGGCCACTTTTTCATTCGCAGAGATTGGAATACCGGTAGTATAAACTTGATCCAACAATTCGGGGAATTCCTGGTCTTTAATTTCAGGTAAAAACTCCAAAAGTGGTTTCCCTAAAATGTCGGGACCTTTACCCAAAACTTCAATCATACTTTCATTAACAAGGTGGGCTACCATTTTTTTTCCTTTTAAAATGAGGAAGGCAAATGGCGACTGCATGAGCATCAGGTTGTATCGGGTTTCGCTGTCTTCTACTTTTTTTCGAGCTTCTACTTGCGAGGTTACATCAAAGCCAATAGCCATGATTCCGTCGATCCGCCCATTAGCGTCATACAGTGCTTCATAAGAAAAATTGATATACACGGTTTCCAAAGCACCATTTCTCAGAAGTTGAACAGGTAATTCGGAGGTCGCAAAACGTTTTCCGGTTAGGGTTACTTCGCGAAGGAGTTCGTCTATGCCCTGTGTTGAAAGCTCTGGCATGGACTCAAACAGGGGTATATTTAATACCTGCTCCTCTGTTCGGCCCCATAACTCCAAGGCATATTTATTGGCAATTTCAACATGATAATCTTCCCCCCTTAGTATGGCTATAGCCATTGGAGCCTGCAGAATCATCAGCCTTAAATTATTTTCACTGACCATTATTTTCTTGCGAACCTCTACCTGCTGGGTATTTTCGAGTACCCACACCGCAATTTTAACCACCTGGTCGTTTTCATCCGTTAAAGGAGCGTATACAAAAGTTACAAATATTGTTTCCGGAACTCCATGACGAATCAGCGTTATTTCCTCTTCATTAGCATAAAAGGGTTTCCCTGTTTCCACCACTTTATTCATTGGCTCCTCGAAAGTGGCTCTCACTTCCGCAAACGAATCCCAATAGTACTTACCAACAATAGCATCATGAGGCTTACCGGCAATTTCAATAAAACTTTCGTTGACTATTTCACTAACCAATGTAGCAGCGTCCAGTACACAGATACCCACCGGGGATTCCAATACCATGGTACGGATATGCTGTTCCGTTTCTTTCCTTTTTCTATTGGCAACGGCCTGTTCGGTAATATCCTCTAAGGTTCCGTTTAAACGATAAGCAATTCTATCGTCAGAAAACCAGGCCCTGCCTTTAGCATGCACGATGGTCTCTATTTTTGAGACGGGATGAATGATACTGTACTCTATATCGTAATTACCTCCCGAATCATATTGTAATGCATTTTGTATTGCGGCTATTACTCCTTGCTGATCGCTTTCTTTAATTACGTTTACGGCATCTGCCAGTGTAATTTCTTGGCTTTCCGGAAGCCCAAACCATGCTTTTAACCTGTTGTTTCCTGAGAGCTTGTCGTAAACCGGATCATAATCAAAAGTGCCTAATTGGGCTGCCTCTATTGCAAAAAGTAGCTGGTCTTTACTTTCCTTCAGTTCTATTTCAACGTTTTTTTGGTTAGTGATGTCCACACAGGAGCTAATATAACCAGCAAAGCTACCGTCTGGCCGAAACCGAGGAGGCCCTTGAGCCAGTAGCCAGCGGTATTCCCCTTCACTATTTAATACCCTAAATTCCCCTGTAAACGATTCTCTTTTTTTAAATGCTTCCAGATAGATATTAACGTATCGTTCCTGATCCTCTGGATGTACCAGGTCGAGCCATCCAAATTCTAACAGCTCTTCCATGGGCCTACCGGTAAGGGTAACCCAGGCCTTGTTAAAATAGGTAGCATTGCTACTTTCATCCCCCACGGCAATATATATATCGGTACCCTCCGCCATGGTGCGAAAACGTTCCTCACTTTCGATCAAATCTTCATCGGCTTTCTTTTTTCCTGTGGTCTCTTTTACTGTAACCAGTACTCCTCCAACTTCGCCATTGTCCATTCGGATGGGGCTGTAAGCAAAATCGAAATAACAGGTTTCTATATATCCATAACGATCCAGGGGAAGCATAAAGTCCGGAAAGCCCACGGGCACACCATTCATGACACCATCAAACATGGAGCCAATGATATGCCATATTTCTTCAAAGGTTTCTTGAGTACTTATACCTAGTGCTTGGGGGTGTTTGGTAGCACCAAGGATAGGACGGTAACCATCATTGTATATTTGCGTATATTCTTTTCCCCAGGCAATGTACATTCCAAAAGGGTTATCAAGCATCACCGAGACCATGGTACATAAGCTTTTCGGCCATGTTTTGGGATCGCCTAATGGCGTTTTACTCCAGTCCTTGGCCCTGATGAGCTCGCCCATGTCTCCACCACCCTGTAAAAAATAATAATCAGAATTTTTCATGCTCATTGGTTCCGTTAGGGTTGAAGTTCAAATCTATCTCGGGGTGGTTGTTGTGGGTTATTACTTAAAAAAAGCATAATGGCTTTTTCAATAACCTTTTTTAAAATGGTAAACCCACCTGGTTTTTGAATATAGTAGTAAGCACCTATTTCATACAGCTGGTTTACTACCAGTTTGTCTAGTGAAGTAGAAAAAATAATGATAGGTATATGCTTTAATTTATCGATTGCTTTGATTTCTGTGATACATTCTAATCCCGATTTTCGCGGCATATTGAGGTCAAGGAAAATAATGTCTGGGTAGGGTTCCTGTTCAGAAAGGAGCAAATTCATAAGCTCTACACCATCGTTTACAGTGGATAGTGTGGCTTGTGTTGAGATTTCCTTTAGCGCATCTTTAAAAAAATCGCAATCATCCAAATCGTCATCTGCAAGTAATAGTGAAAGCTTGAGTTGATTCATTATTGAATAAACTAGTATTGGTTGAAGTTTAGTATGGTCGTTGAATAATTTCTAATACAGGTATTAGTATTTGGTGAAGATGGTGATTTTTACTAAAATATTTATGCCATGAACATATATTCATCAAGCACAAACTAGTTTTAGGTGTACTGAGCCGCCACTTTTGCCAAATTTGAATGTGTGTTTTTTGAAAAGGCGAAATTAATTGTTTACCAGAATAATCCAAGTGTGAGAATGGAGTTAACTTACTAGTTTTAACACCTACAGATGAGATAGCCAAATAGAGTAAGGGCAGTTGGTCGGTATAACATAGCAACAGGCTCTAAGAATAAGTTACTAATTCAATGGAGTGGATAACCCTATTCCATTGCAATGGTTTTGAATTTATTCCACATTCATTCAGGTCTCCTATTTTCGTGATGAAACCTTCTTGATTTCAAATTTTTGGGCTTCATCCATTAGGGCTTTATAACAGGTTCTGATTTTAAAATTAGGATTTAGTAAGCTAGTATAAATACATTTGCTACATCCGTCAAAAAAATAGATAAAGCAATATATAATTGTAAGAGAGTATGTCAAAGTTCTTTGGAAAAACATGGTGGGGACAGCAATGGTTAAAAGCTTTAAGTAATATTGATTACGGAAACAGACTTCCACGTGGTAGCAGATATGCCAGAAATGGATCGATTAAAAGCCTTGAAATTTCCGGAAACCAGATTATAGCAAAGGTGCAAGGTAGCCTTCGCACCCCCTATAAAATCCTGATTGAAGTCCCACTATTCAGTCGGCTTCAAATAGAAGAACTGGTAAGCACCATTGCTTCACGTCCTATTTTAGTAAGTAGGTTACTGAATAAGGAATTAGACCCAGATATTCTTGCGATTTCAAAACAACTGAGAATAAAAGTTTTTGCTGAAAAATGGAATGATATCGTCATGCGTTGTAATTGTCCGGACGATGCAGTTCCCTGCAAGCACATCGCCGCAGTTATTTACAAAGTTTGTGATGAAATCGACAACAACCCCTTTTTAGTTTTTAACCTACATGGTGTTGACTTGTCCAAAGAATTGGAAAAGCTCCATATTTTTATCAAGCCAGATCAAGAGGACGACATTCCTGCCTTGTCCGATTTCTTTTTACAACAAACTCTTTTAACCAATAAAAAAACAACGGACTCCATAAGTAGCCAATTCCAATCCATTCACTTTTCTGAACTTAAGGAAATTGGGGATTCGTTAATGCAGCTCCTATCCGAATCGCCTGCTTTTTATAAAGCAAAAACCGATTTTAAATCGATTTATTTTAAGGCTTTGCATAGCATAAGGAAGGATGCCTCTTCTATTTTAGCCAACAAACGCTCTTTTGAAGACTTTTTGCCCCCTCCCGTTTTTAGAAGTGGTAAGGCCCAAACACAAAAGGAAACCGAAATAACTATCACAGAGGATACCTCTTTTACGGTTTTTATAGATGGCAATAATCAGTTGCAAATTAAGGGTACTGACCCATTAGAAGGAGTTAGTGTCAAACAATTAGCCATAGCTATTTGGAACCTTCCATCCACCGTTTCTGAGGAGTACCACCAGTCGGTTGTGGCTTTACGGACTAGCTTGTTTCTTAGTCTAAACCTCATTGCAAAAGGAGCTATTATTCCAAAAATAGTAAGAATGGCCAGTCAAGACTATGGTGTAATCTGGACACCTGCGTTCTTAAGCAATGAGGTATTGAAAGTCACTACTCAGGTAGATGCCCTTTTTACAAGTGGTACGGTATCTTTCACGAGCAATACTTCCAATGATAAAGTGGTGAATCCTTCGATTGTACTGATTAGCCACTGGATTGCCCTTTTTATCAAACATAGTAATTTGCCAAAGGAGGACGAGAAAATATTTAATTTGTTTTTCAAGAGTCAAACCGATCCCTTTCATCAAATGGGTGAGCGCGCTCTTCCAGGAGGCATACATGCTTGGCTTGGATTGTACCATTTGAGTCAAGTCGATTTCAAACCCATGATTATTGTGGAAGAAATTGCGGAAATGAACTTTTCAGTTGAAGTGAGGGTCCTAGATAAAATTAAACCTAATGACCATAGTATATCCATCAGCGAACTATTTACTAGTAAGAAGTTTGAAAAAAACCGATTTGATGTACTGCAATCTCTTGCACACATTACCACTTTTATTCCAAATCTAGACCAACATATCAACATTTTAGGTGAAAAGCCAATTGTGCTGGATACAGGAGAGTTCACGCCATTTTTGCTTAATACCCTTCCAATCGTCAAACTTTTGGGAATTAATGTACTGTTACCAAAGTCGCTTCAAACTATTCTAAAACCAAAGCCTACGGTAAAACTAAAGAAGGCTGCCAATGACGGTAAATCTTTTATAAGATTGGATCAATTACTGGAATTCGACTGGCAAATTGCAATTGGTGACACGATTATCAATGAAACGGAATTTTTGAAGCTGGTCCGTAATTCGCATGGATTGATTAAATACAAAGAGAATTACATTTATGCGGATCCGAGTGATATTGAAAAACTACACAAACATTTTAGTACCCACAATCACCTCACGAAATGGGAATTGCTCCAAATTGCCATTTCGGAGGACTATTACGGAAGCCGTATTGTAATGTCCGACGAGGTACGTGACATGCTGGATAAATTAGCAACGGATGCTCCAGAGACGCTTCCAAAAGCGCTGAATGCAAGTTTAAGACCTTATCAGGAACGTGGTTTTTCATGGCTGGTTCGGAATGCAAAATTGGGTTTCGGTGCTGTATTGGCCGACGATATGGG
>CAXBLH010000004.1:0-36420 GCA_963976315.1 uncultured Dyadobacter sp. | reverse complement strand
CCTATGGCATCGTGATGTGTTTGATGCAATTTGTTTTTCTATAAACCTATTATCCCGCTGGGATAACGTTAAAAAGGAAATGGATTGCAATTTGAAATCGTTCCGATTACTCTAAGATTTGAAACGATGCCATCGGCATTAAACGTTTATAGTAAATCATTAAAGGCGTATTTCCTCAACTGCGGCGCAGTCGTATCAGGGGCGACGTTTTCTTAAAAGAATTGAACGTGAAATCATCTATTAGCCCTTGATATGACAGGTTTGGTAGGTGAAATTTTGTTATAAAAAACGGAAACCCGTAATCAGCTCGAACAATCGATTCTATATAGAATTGATGGCTGATTCTATTACAAAACCAATCGTGTAAAGGTCAACCATTGGGCAAATATTTCATTTTTCGAAAACCATTCATTTGATATACCTGTTGGTAATGTATATTTTGGTGACAATACCATTTAAACTTTTAATATTATTATGACTTCACCTACAAACTCTTTAAAAGAGATTTTGGACGAAAAAAAAGCTGCTTTTAACGCCGTCGCAGACGAAAAAATTAAGTCTATTTATGCCGAAGGGATTGAGGATGTTGCCAATGGTGGTGTTCTTGAAAATGCTAAAAACGTAGGGGACACTGCTCCTCCATTCGAATTGACTAATGCAGTAGGCACATCGGTTTCGTTGCAGGCCTATTTGGAGAAAGGCCCTGTGGTACTTACATGGTACCGAGGGGGCTGGTGTCCCTATTGTAACCTTACCTTACAACGCTTACAAAACGATTTGCCTGATTTTCAGGCCGAAGGAGCAAATTTGCTTGCACTTACACCAGAGAAACCAGATAAGTCAATTTCTACCCAAGAAAAGTATGACTTGAAATTTGAGGTTTTGAGTGATGTAGGTAATGCTATTGCCAAAGCGTATGGCATTGTTTTTAAATTGACAGATGCAGTAGCTGCTAGCTACAAAAATAATTTTGATTTGGAGGAATTTAACGGAGATGACACCAAAGAATTACCGCTTGCCGCAACCTATGTTATTGATCGGAATGGTATTATTCAGTTTGCATTTTTGGATGCGGAATACCGCAATCGCGCAGAGCCAGCTGAGATTATTAAAGTACTTCAAAAATTGAAATAAGTAAATAGCAAAACACCTTGGTCATTGAAAATTGGCCAAGGTGCTTATAATTTAATTGCATTTGCGAAATTTCGAGAATCATGCTTACTATCGTTTTAGGGACTTCAAGGTTCGTAACCGTGGTACAGGTATAGTGCACCATAGGTCCAGTTTGGGCCTTTCATGTCTGGATAGTTGAAACGATCCATCATCAGTGCAACATATTTAAATGGATAGCCATCCGGTAGCTCTACCACATTGGGCCACACCCTGGTTCCAGAAGTATTATCCCATGGAGGTAGGTCCATTTTTAATTTTCCGATTTCTGTTAAATCTGGATACGAATAAATGAATATACTTCTTTCGGAACTCCCTGAAAAACAATATCTTGTGTTCCCTATTTTTTGGATAGAGGTTCCGGTAGAATTAAGTACCACCGGGCCGGCAATTCTTTTAAAACCTTTGTTCCAAAAATCGGACTCCAAAACTACGGCCTTATAACCATTATGTTGCTCACAAGTGAGCATACGCCATTTCTTAGCTGATTCGTCAAAAAGGATATGCGGATCTTCAATATCGCCCACCATACCAAACGGCTCCGCTTGCATGATAGAAAACCCAAATCGTGGGTCTTTTTTACTTTCAATGGCAAGGAGCTGTTTTTTCTCCTTATCTGGATTGGCATAGGCACTAAAACCGGTAGTTAAACCCCTCCAAATTTCATCTTTTCGATCATAAAAAATATGGGAAGCTACTTCATTTCTTAGTAGGCCATCGTTTCTATCGAATAGGATGATCCCTTCCAGTTGGACATCAAAAACCGTTGGATCCAAACTGAAAACACCTTGTATATGATGTGGTAAAGCACGTCCACGTATTGACATCGTATACCATAGCCTGCCGCGGTCGAGCATAGGATCCCCGTTTTCATAAGTGATCGCACGGATATCTGCCAGTCCCACACCCGTTGTAATGGCCATGTCCACCTTGTTAATTACGATTTTTCCCTCGTTTAGTTTTACAAAAAGATTTGAGTGAAAGGCATACAAGTATTTTTTTTTACGTAAGTCGAGGTATTGATTAAAATCGCTTTGACCTACTACCTGCGGCAGACCCTCGTCTTGGGCATACAATACTAATCCGCTACCGAGCATTTGCAAAATGATTTGGCGAGGTATTTTTTCAAGTTTTTCAGCATTGACTGAAATGGATTTTTCTACCAATACTTTGGTGTTTTGTACTACCCTTAGTTTTATGTCCGTCAGTGTATTGTTATTAAACTCGGTTGTTACAAAGAACTGTTCTTGCTTATCAGCACTAGAAAATTCAAAACCAATTTCTCCTTGACCACTGCATGATGCCATGTCAATAGTATAAGTAGCAAATGGATTAAATCCTCCAAACCATATACCTGTACTACTTACTTTTTCGGAGCTTATGACCAATTGATTTGCTTCAATTTGAACCTTAGCTCGTTCGTCGGAATAATGAATAACTGGGTGCATTGCCGACATACCCACAATTTTTCCGGGACGTATTCCAGCCAGTGGAATAGCCTGCTCTTCCTCGAAAATCATCCGTTGAGAGCCTTGCCTCACAAATTGTATTTCCTCTGGAGGTGTTTGTGCGTAAGATAATCGTAATAATGAAGTGAAAAGGATTGTGGTGAACAGGATGTTGAGTTTCAAGACGGAGTAGTGGATTGGTGTTAAATCTAAAAGTTAGTGAGTCAAAGTAGATCTCTGTCAAAATGTTACTAACAGAACGCTATCAAACCATTTAGAATCGACGATAGCAATCTATACAAAATACCTATGGTATCGTGGATAGATTGCTATCGTTGTTATTCCTAGGGAATAGAAAGTCGTGAGAATAACTATTTATAAATATCCTTATAAGCGTACTATGTCAAATCGTCCCTCAGAAATCCGTCTCCCCGTCTTTCAAGTCTAAATCTTTAATCCAGACATTGCGGTACAAAACGTGGTGACCCTCTGATTGTAGTTTTAGCCCACCTGGGGTGTCGGTGATGCCTTTTCCGCCATCATTGCCACCATCTAAACCAGAGTTTGGTCCGCCCCAAACTTGTGCAATATCTTGGTTTTGGTGTACTTTCTTACCGTTAAAATAAAGAGTTACCTGCGGCTGTGCCACCAATTTTCCGTTTTCGAAACGAGCTGCTTTAAACTGAATATCATAGGCATTCCATTTTCCAATACCATTATAAGCTTCATAAGGAGAGCGGGTTTCGTTGATAACCGCTGCCATACCGTGAGAAGTAGTGTCGCCATCCAACACTTGTATTTCATATCGGTTTTGTAAATAAACGCCACTGTTACCACCAGGAGCAGAAATATAAAATTCTACATGGGCTCTAAAATCCCGGAACTTTTGTTTGGTTACAATATCTGCCGCCCCATATAATCCACCTGCTGCTGAAGGGTCAAAACAATCTATCGCTTGTCCATTACCAGTTGGGTCTTTTACGGAAGTCCATTTGATGGGCATGGTGGCTTTCAGGCGAGGACCATTCCAATATTCCCATTTTTTGTGAAGCGTTTTGGCGGTACCATCAATATAAACGACTGCACCTTTTGTTGGTTTGGTGCCAACACCTACTTGGGCTTGTACCTGTAAAGTAAATGTGGTTGCAATGATCGCAGCGAATGAAATTTTAGAAATGGATTTTAAAGAAAGCATATAGTAGGTTTGGTTTGAGCCAATAGTTTTATTTAGAAGAGGTAAATCACCCTTAAATACTCTGAAATAGGCTATTTTGTTTTGACATAAAAATGAGGAACGTTTCCTTTTCCACTGGTACGTTGATCAATCTCGATACTTGGAATATTTCTGATCAAGTCCAGGAGTTTCTTATAGCCATAGTTACGAGCATCGAAATCTGGCTGTTTTTTTAGTATCATCGTCCCTAACACTCCTAGGAATATCCAGTCGTCGTCTTCAGCGATATCGTTGATACTATCAGAAATTAGTTTTATGAGTTTTTTGTCAATTTTTGCTACCGGATGTGCTTCCTCTTTGGTGGGTTCAGGATCATTCTTGCTATTGTCTTTTTTTACAGTCTTTGGATTGCTAGCCTCTGTTTTGGATTCTTTTTTTAGAATTTCTATATAGATGAATTTATTACAAGATGCTATAAATGCACCTGGCGTTTTCTTTTCTCCAATTCCAAAAACCAGCATACCGGCCTCCCTTAATCTGGTGGCAAGCCGGGTAAAATCACTGTCACTAGAAACAATACAGAAGCCATCAACCCGACCGGTATACAAAATATCCATGGCATCGATGATAAGTGCGGAGTCGGATGAGTTTTTGCCAGTGGTATAGCTATACTGCTGTACTGGTGAAATGGCATTTTCTAACAGAACCGTCTTCCAGCCAGATAAGGTAGGCTTTGTCCAGTCACCATAAATTCTTTTGAAAGTGGGTGTGCCATATTTTGCTATTTCTTCAAGCATACCTTTAATATTGGCATAAGGTACATTATCAGCGTCTATTAATACAGCAAGTTTTAGTTCATGTTTAGAATCCATGGTTGTTGTTTTTTGCATTATAAATTTCTGCAAGTAAGTAATTATATGAGGTGTACTCCAATTTTGATTTCAGATTTTTATGTTTTGTTCCATTTAAACCATCCTTAAAATACAGAGAAAGGAATAGTTTTATTACAAATTATCTTCAAACAGCTTCAGAATCCTTTTATATTCATCGGTCCATGATGATGGCTCTACGAAACCGTGGTCTTCCATCGGATAGGAGGCGAGTTCCCAATTCTCTTTCCCCAATTCTATCAGTCGTTGGCTCAATCGAACTACATCTTGGTAATGTACATTGACATCCACCATACCATGACAAATTAAAAGATGGTTTTTCAATCCTGCCGCATGGTAGATAGGGGAACTACGACGGTAAGCGAGGCTATCGGTTTGGGGTTCATTTAAAATATTGGCAGTATAGGGGTGGTTGTATGCAGCCCAGTCGGTAACAGGACGCAGTGCAGCACCCGCCTTAAACACGTCCGGTTTTGTAAAAAGTGCCATTAAAGTAATGAAGCCACCGTAGGAGCCGCCGTAAATCCCAATCTTGTCCGATTTGATATTGTAATTTTTTACAAGCCAGTTCGCCCCATCTACATTGTCGCTTAAATCTTTATCTCCCATGTGCCGGTATATACCAGTACGCCAGTCGCGTCCATAGCCCGCACTAGCCCTGTAATCCATATCCAAAACCATATAGCCTTTGTCCGTTAATAAGTTATGGAACATGTATTCACGGTAATATTGGCTCCACCAAGTATGAGCATTTTGAAGGTAACCTGCTCCGTGTACGAAAATGACGGCTTTTCCATTGGATTTTTTGGGTTCATAAACCCGGGCGTAAATCGACTCGCCGTCGGTAGCGGAGATTTTAACTATTTTTGCCTTTCTCCACGGATAGTTTTTGAATTGTTCGGATTGAGATGCTGTAATCTTTTTAAGATTTAATGGATTCTGATTGTCTCCAATATAGAGTTCCCATGGCTGGTTGCTAGTAGAATATCGAAGTGCTAGTTTCTTTTCATCCGGGGAAATGGTGAATTCATAGGCACCGGTGTCAGAAGTAAGTTTTTCTCTTTTACCACCTTGTACGCTCATTTTATAAACGTGCTGTTCGCCTGGGTGCGATTCGTTGGTGGTGAGGTAAAAAGTCTTTTTGTCACGCGTTAATACTACGCTTTGAACTTCAAATCTCCCATCGGTTAATTGTTTTTTGGTAGTCGTTTTTAGATTGTAACTATATAAGTGCGAATACCCAGACTGCTCACTTTGGAAATAAAAGGTGTCTTCATCGAGCCAGTCGATAAGGCCGCCACCCATAGGATATCCCCCTACGCCTGGCCCGCCTACCCAGGCTTCGTCACGTTGTCTATCCAAAACTTTGACGCTCAAAGAGTCTTTGTCCAATGCGACTATCCAGCGGTCTTTACTATCCAGGGAGCGGATTACCAAAATAGCGTGATTCCCCGCCTTTGACCAATAGGGGCCATGAATATAACAGTCTCTTTTTTTATTTTTCCACAATGAATCCTGTTTGGGATAATCTTTCAGATAGTCTGGTTTGTCAGATATTCCTTCCAGTTTTGAGATATTTAATTGAATAGTGGTGTCTTTTTCGGTATCAAAAATCCAAAACTCATTCGGTTCCAATTTTGCGCCTACTTTGGTTCGAGCTGGAAGGTTTTCTGTAAAACCTGTTTCTGTAACATAGCTAGGTACATTGGTGGCTTTGGTATCCTTTACCTTTTTAGTAAGGTTATAGGTAATTATTTTACTGTCCGGACTTATTTGCAGGTCTGATAGTAGTTTGTCGCCGTCATATATTTCTTTGGGGTAATCAGGCTTATGAGCTTCATTTCTTTTTTTGGTAAGGTCTTTTTTGTCCTTTCTTTCCTTTACAACTTCGAATAAGGCAAGCTGCTCTTTTTCCAGCCATTCCTGTTGTTCATTTTTCTTGTCTTCACTTTTTTTGCTTCCAGATTTTACATGAGTCAATTGTTTGGTGAGACCAGTTTTCAATTCAAATGAATATATGTTTTGGTTTTTATAATAGGCTATTTCTTGATCGTGAAACAGAAAAAAGGGTTTTGTTTCCGACTCAGTGGTGAAGGTGATTCGTTTTATTGTAAAACTTTTTAAATCTGCAAGATAGATGTCGCCATCCTTTTCATATACTTTTTGGCTGAAATCCTGGCTGATGTCACCTTTTTCTGGAATCAAATCCTTTTCATTTTTTTTAGAAATAGCAGTGGTTTTTTGCGAATCAAGTGCATAGCTATACAAAGAATCACTAATATTATTATCAGGGTTCCAGTTGAAATATACCGTCTTGGAATCAGCAGACCACCAGATATTACTGGGGGAAGTACCGATTGTGATTTTTGGGTCTGCCATTATTTTCTGGACCGAAAGTGGACTTCCTTTCTGGGCTATTAGACTGTTTGAAACAAAATAGAGGGCAACCAAAATTAGGTTTGTTCTGAACATGTAGCAGTTTTTTAGTTTTTTAACATCTTTTGAAATGTTAAAATTACAGCCGAAATGGTAACTGCCAAGACGTTCAATCCGGAAATTAATAGCAAAATGTAGATATAATGATTTTAGTACCATTATAAAAGTTGTTTTGTCCTCTTTTGAAATAAAATAAAACCTATTTGATCCATGTCTCATCTTAATATTGACTCGGTAAAAGAACGCACTTTTGATGTAATAGTAGTAGGTACGGGAATAAGTGGCGGTTGGGCTGCCAAAGAGTTGACCGAAAAGGGTTTTAAAACATTGGTTTTGGATCGGGGCCGGGACGTAAAACATATTGTGGACTATCCCACTACTAATATGCTTCCTTGGGAGTTTGAGCACCGCGGGTTGCCTTCTTTAGAAGTAAGAAATGCTAGTCCAATGGCTAGTCAGCACTATATATTCAAAGAGGATGCGATGCATTTTGTAGTGAAAGATTACGAGCATCCTTATATTCAGGACAAGCCATTCAACTGGATGCGTGGTTATCAAGTAGGAGGGCGATCGTTACTGTGGGCGCGTCAGACTCAGCGTTGGTCGGACTTTGATTTTGAAGGTCCCAAACGAGACGGGTTTGCGGTAGACTGGCCCATTAGATACAAAGACCTAGCACCTTGGTATAGCTATGTGGAGAAGTTTGCTGGAATCTGTGGTAACAAAGATAATTTGCCCAATTTGCCAGACGGTGAATTTTTGCCACCACATGAAATGTCCTGTGTAGAAAAGCATTTTAGCGAGCAGGTCAAGAAAAATTATAAGGATGCAAGACATGTTATTATCGGTCGTGCAGCACAAATTACGGATCCACAGCCAATTCATACGCAACAAGGCCGTGCAAAATGCCAACATCGTAGTATGTGTCAGCGTGGATGTCCATTTGGGGGGTATTTTAGCTCCAATGCAAGCACGATACCCTGGGCTGAAAAAACGGGAAATATGACACTCCGGCCGCATTCGGTGGTACATAGTGTTATATATGATGAAAATAAAAAGAAGGCCGTGGGCGTTCGTGTGGTGGATGCCAACACCAAAGAAATGACCGAATATTTCGCCAATGTCATTTTCTTGAATGCCTCGGCGATTAATACTAATTTGATATTATTAAATTCAAAGTCCAATCGTTTCCCAAATGGACTAGGGAACGACAGTGGCGTTTTGGGTAAATACATCGGTTTTCACAACTATCGCGGCAGGGTTAGTGCCGATTTCGATGGTTTTCATGAATTTGAAACGGATGGTCGCCGACCTAACGGATGTTATATTCCAAGATTCAGAAACGTTTTTAAACAAGAAACGGATTTTCTGAGAGGTTATGCAACTTCGTTTGGAACCAGTAAAAAAGGAACTTCTTCTAGTGGACTAGGGGAGGATCTGAAGAAAAATCTATTGCGTACTAGCCATGAAGGCTGGTCCTTGGGTGCCCAAATGATGGGAGAAACTTTACCTAAAGAAACGAATATGATTTCTTTGGACAGCTCCAAAACGGATGACTGGGGAGTGCCGCAATTAAGGATGTCGGTAGAGTTTGATGATAACGACATGAAAATGGTTCAGGATTTTTATGAACAGTTATCCGAAATGCTAACTACTTCTGGTTTTACCAACGTCAAGACCGCAGATACGCATCGTAACCCGGGTAGTGAAAATCATGAAATGGGTGGCGTTCGTATGGGACATGATGGCAAAACCTCCATGCTTAATAAATGGAATCAACTCCATCACTGTAAAAATGTGTTTGTTACGGATGGTGGTTGTATGACTTCTACTTCCACACAAAATCCTTCGTTGACCTATATGGCGTTGACGGCCCGTGCAGTAGATTTTGCCGCTTCTGAAATAAAAAAAGGGAATTTGTAGGAGAGAGGAATTGTTGCTCAATTTTAATTTACAATAATAACGATGAATCCAGAACCTTCTCCATTTAAACCCAACGACCATCTTGCGAATGAACGAACCTATCTTGCTTGGATTCGGACGAGTATTGGTATTATGGCATTTGGGTTTGTAGTGGTGAAATTCTCCATATTTGTCCGTCAAATCGGTTTAGTATTAGGTACACAAATCAAATTGCCTTCACATGGATATTCTAGTATTATCGGAATTATACTAGTGGCCATAGGCTCGCTTTCTATCCTATTCGCTTATATGCAGTATCAAAAAGTGGAAAAACAACTTCGAGAAGGTGTTTATAAGCCTTCTAGTTTACTGACGAATATGCTTACAATAGCCATGTTTATAATTAGTATTTTATTGATTGTCTATTTGACGAGAAGCATTTAAAACTATTGGTTAATTTTTAAGGCTCTTAAAATCAACAAAGTAAATGATACGTTGTTTTTTTAGAAAAACGATCACATCAAAAAGGACAGAAACTGCTATTTTCTGTCCTTTTTGATGAAATTGTTAAAAATCATTTTCCCTTAAAAGTATAAGTCCTTCCTTTTTCTGTGGGGAAATCAAAAGCTAAATGTCCGTCCTGTACCAAAAGGGTATTGTCCGAATAATTACTGTGAAGCTTATAAAACGGGTTGGTATTTGCGCCGTTTGCTGCCGTTAATTTTGTTTTATTTAAAGACTTTAAAATATTTGGTACCGCAATTCTACAATTTCCTCCAAGTGTGGAAGTGATCGTAAGTGCTGTAATTTTACCATTAGACCAAGATGCGTCTACCAAAAAACCACCTCGTGCCTTTAGGCCTTTTACTTCACCCGTTTTCCAAACATCGGGTAAGGCAGGAAGTATATTCAGGAGCCCGTCTTGGCTTTGAAGCATCATTTCCGTAATTCCAGAGGTGCCACCAAAGTTTCCGTCGATTTGGAATGGGGGATGTGCATCAAACAAATTGGGATAGGTACCTCCTCCATTCGCATAATCGGTGCCTTCTACGCCGGTTAGTTTCAATTGTTCCCGTATCAGTTTATAGGCATGATTGCCATCTAAAAGCCTTGCCCAAATATTTATTTTCCAACCCTTACTCCATCCTGTTCCACCGTCACCACGAAGTTCCATGGATCTTTTTACAGCAGCAGCATATTTTGGTGTAGTGATAGGCGATATTTGGCGACCAGGAAACAATCCGAATAGGTGTGATATATGACGATGTTCCGGTTCCGCTTCATCAAAATCTTTATACCATTCTTGTAGATTACCTTTCTTGCCTATTTGTAAGGGGAATAATTTGCTACGCTTTTCAATTAATATTTTTCTAAAATCCGCATCGATATTCAGTTTTTCTGAGGCTTCGATCAGATTTGTAAACAGATCCCAGATAATTGACATATCCATAGTAGTAGCCACCGAAACAGAGCCTTTCGATCCCTTAGGAGTATTCTTGTAATCTTTTTCCGTAACAAAAATATTCTCAGGAGAAGTAGAAGGAGCTGTGATTAAGTATCCATCTGGGCCTTCTATTAACCAATCTAAGCAGAAGTCAGCAGCCGATTTCATGATAGGGTAGGCGGTACTTTGAAGATAATTGGAATCACCAGAAAATTGATAATGCTCCCATAAATGTTGCGAAAGCCATGCGCCACCCATGGGCCAGTTTGCCCACGACGGACTGCCGCTCACTGGATTCGTTGTTGCCCATATATCTGAGTTATGGTGTAATACCCAACCATTGGCATTATAGAAATTTTTGGCGGCAGCTTTACCCGTTACACTTGTATTTTTTAGGAGGTCGATTAATGGTTCGTGTAATTCCGATAGATTGGCGGTTTCTGCCATCCAATAATTCATTTCGGTGTTGATATTGGTTGTGTAATTACTGCTCCAAGGTGCTCGTAATTCATGGTTCCAAATCCCCTGTAAATTGGCGGCGATACCTCCTGGTCGTGAACTCGAAATTAATAAATAGCGCCCAAATTGATAATAAAGCACTTCTAGTCCTGTATCTTGTGCTCCCTCTGAATAGTCCGCAAGCCGTTGATTAGTAGGTTTTTCATTCAAAGCGTTTCCGTTAATTTTAAGGCTGAGTCGGTTGAAATAATGTTGGTAATCCCGAATATGATCCGCTAGAATTTCATTGTAACTTTTTTGAATGGCGGCTCGCAAATGTTTTTCTACGATTTGAGTTTCGTCTTTACCTTCTTTATCTGGGCATTTGTCAAAACCATTAAAACTTGTGGCTGTAGAAATAATCAATACCACATTACTAGCTTCTGCAATATGTAAGCCGTCCGCATCTGCACGTACTTGTCCATCGCTTTCTTTTACTTTTAAACGCAGCTCAAAACGCATACCTTTACACGCCGATGGGTCATTATAGATGATGGGTAATTCCATCGTTTTCATATAAGTTGGATCGGTATGTGAAGGTGCTTGACCTTTCATTGCAATTTCGTCGGATTTTAAAACCGTATTTTGGAATACCAACTGGCTTCCCACCTTAGCCGTGAAATTCAATGCCCCTTTTTTACTGGCAGTAAGCCTGATAACCATTACTTGATCTTCGGTTGAAATCAGCATTTCTCGTTCATAGTGGACACCATCTACAGTAAAGGATGTTTTAGATACGGCCTTGGAAATATCTAATTCGCGGTGATAGTTAGAAGGGGCTCCGTTGGTTTTTTGTAAAATATGGACATCCCCCAAAGGTTGAAACGATTCTGTAAATAACCCTTGCACTTTAGAGGTTAGTTCTTCGGCTAACTTGAAATCTTCGTTGGCTAATGCTTCCCGAATTTTTGGTAAATAGTTAACCGCGCCAGGATTTGGATTGGAGTTGACCGGCCCTCCTGACCATAACGTTTCCTCGTTTAGCTGGATAAGTTCGTTTTCCACTCCACCGAAAACCATGGCACCAATGCGGCCATTTCCAAGTGGTAGCGCCTCATTCCAATTTTTTGCGGGTTCATTATACCAAAGTTTAAGGTCGGTTTGGGCTTGAACAGCAATGTTGGTAAGGCAAAGGAGAAGTATGTGCAAATACACTCTTCTTGTTTGATTTATTATCAGAAACATAAGGATAGTTAAGGTATATGATAAAAGACAAACTGATTCCTTTCATAAGAAATCAGCCTGTCAAATTTACAAAACCCATTCTGATTCTAAACAAATTTCTTAAATCTTGAATTGTATATGAACGAGATGGAAGCAATCGCTTCTTGTCTAAATAAGGGATAACGTTAATTGATTTCGTTTATAATATTTGCGAAATGTTGATATGATGCTATTCTTGCTTGTGGATCAAAAATATGGCTAGTAACCATGATTTCATCTACTTTTGATTTTTCCAAAAACGTTTTAACTTTTAACTTTAAAGTTTCCGGCCCTCCAATAAATGTATAGGCAAGCATCTGATTGACAGCATACTCTTCCTGAATATTCCATTGGTCTTCCATACTTTCTACCGGTGGTTGCAATGGCATTCTGTTTCCGGTGACCAGCCCTTTAAATAGTTGCATTAAAGAAGTGGATTGTCGGTATGCTTCCAGGTCTGTTTCGGCTGCGATTATATTCACGCAGGAGATTACATAGGGTTTGGAAAGGTACTTGGATGGCTGGAAGTTTTCTCGGTAGTACTGGATTGCTTCAAAAAAATGAGTGGGGGCAAAGTGACTCGCAAAAGCATAGGGTAGGCCCATAGCAGCGGCAACCCGCGCACTGTCTGGACTTGATCCCAAAATATAAATAGGTATATCCAAACCTTCCCCTGGAATTGCTCGGATTTTACTATTGCTATTTTCTTTGGAAAACAAAGTTTGTAATTCTTGTATATCACGAGGAAAGTTATGAACAGCCATCATATTTTCTCCTCGAATGGCTCGGGCAGTGATCTGGTCTGTACCTGGGGCGCGGCCCAGTCCTAAGTCTATCCGGCCTGGATACAGCGACTCCAAAGTTCCAAACTGTTCGGCTACAATAAGAGTAGCATGATTTGGTAACATAATTCCACCTGAACCTACTCGTATTTTTTTTGTGGCTCCGGCCACATAGCCGATAAGAACTGCAGTGGCAGAACTTGCTACGCTTGCCATATTATGGTGTTCTGCTAGCCAGAAACGGGTATAACCCAGTCCTTCTGCAGCCTGAGCAAGGTTTTTTGTGTTCTCAAATGCGTCAGCTGGAGTATGGTTTTGAGTAACCGTTGCGAGGTCTAAAACGGAATATTTTACTTGGTTTGAAAGTCTATCTTGCATTTTTAATCTAACTATATGATTGGAATTCTGGTTTGAAGTTTTTTTGGAAAACTGTATAACCTTTATGAACTGATTCGTTTTTGATGCCCTTAGGGAAAATGCCCCATTGGCTTGATATCCTACTTCAACATCAAAGAAAGCAACAAAGTTGTGCGAGTCGCTTTCCTTTGGGAAAGTAATAGATTTTGATTCTCTCAAAAAAAATAGTATCCGATAAAAAATCAATCCTACTGTTGATCTTATCACCACTTTTTTAGTATGGCAATCGGAGGTCGGCTGTCAACTCCTTCCTGAAAACGATTTTCAAGCTGAATGCGGGTTTCGCCTTTTTGATAACAAATGTCTACTTATAAAAACAGTCGCAATAATATCTTGTCAATAAAAAAGCAAATGTCGGTTTTGTATACAGTAAAAATTGATTTGAATAATTCAATCTATTAATTGATCTTTAACTTTGTCAATAAAAATTTGCATTCATAATGATCCATAAAGGCTTAGCAATAATTTGTTTTCTATCCATACTGATTTCCTGTAGTCCAGAACTTCCTGAGGACGTGGCAGAAGCTATGGAACTTGTACCCCATGAGCTGGACTATAACCAGCATGTTAAGCCCATTTTGTCCGATAAATGTTTTGCTTGCCATGGGCCAGATAAGAACAAACAAAAAGCTGGCTTACGCCTAGATGTGGCCAATGCAGCCTACGACGAACTGCCAGAAACCCCAGGGAAATACGCTATTGATCCGGGGAGCTTAAGGAATAGCGAAGTTTTTAAAAGAATAATCTCGAGTGATCCTGATTATGTGATGCCCACTCCAGAGTCTCATTTGAGTTTAACCGCTTATGAAAAAGCAATTTTGATTAAATGGATCGACGAAGGTGCAGTCTATAAGCCGCATTGGGCATTTGTAGCGCCTGAAATGCCCAAAATTCCTGAGGTTGATAATTCTAAATTTGTAAGAAATCCAATTGATAATTTTATCCTTTCCAAGCTAAAAGAGAAAAAACTAACTCCTTCCCCAGAAGCGGACAAGGAATTACTCCTTCGTCGTGTGACTTTTGACCTTACCGGCTTACCACCTACTGTTGATGAAATTGAACATTTTTTAAAGGACAAAAAACCAGATGCCTATGAACGAGTTGTAGATAGGCTATTGGCCTCTCCCCATTATGGAGAGCGACTGGCTACCGACTGGCTGGATGTGTCGCGCTTTGCTGATTCATACGGGTATACCGTAGACCGTATTAGAGATATGTCACCGTACCGCGACTGGGTTATAAAGTCATTTAATGAAAACCAGCGGTATGATACCTTTTTACATTGGCAAGTTGCTGGTGATCTTATGAAGGGGCCTCATGGTGGCCCAGCCACCAAAGAAATGCAAATTGCTACAGCCTTTAACCGCAACCATCCTCAGAATTTGGAAGGTGGAATAGTGGAAGAAGAGTTTCAAACAGAGTATGTTTTAGATAGAGCGAATACCATTGGAGATGGGATTCTGGCGCTTTCGGTAGGCTGCGCCCGATGTCATGACCACAAATACGATCCTGTTTCTCAAAAGAATTACTATCAGTTAAGTGCATTTTTTAATAATATAGAAGAAGCTGGACAAATTTCATGGGATAATGCTATGCCAGCTCCGGTTTTATTACTTCCTTCCAAGGAACAAGAAGAACTGATTGGAAACTTGGAGAAAGAGGTCCTGATACAGGAAAATAAATGGAAGGAAATAGAAAAAGGAGGTGACGTAGATTTCAAATCCTGGGTAAGTAGTAAAGCTTATTCCAGTTTGGCAAAAGCCAATATCCCGCAAGCAGGGCTGCAAGCACAGTTTTCTTTTGATAATAAAAGTATAAAGGATAGTAAAAATCCAAAAATGGAAGCATTCCTTACCAGGGAAACTGGCAAGTCGGTACCTATTGATTTTGTGGAAGGAAAGCATGGCGATGGCGTACAATTTGGCGGTGATACCTGGATGAATATGGGAGATGCTGGTATTTTTGGCAAATCGGACGCTTTTAGTGTAGGTATATGGGTTAATATTCCTACCGAATTATCAGATGGCGTTATTTTGCATAAAAGCTTGGCTGAACGGCTATATAATTTCCGAGGATATCATTTATTCTTGCGTAAAGGAAAGTTAGAAATGAACCTGGGGCATGTATATCCCTCTAATGCTATTACCAAACTCGCAAAAACGAAACTTCCCACTAATCAGTGGATACAATTAACGATGACCTATGATGGATCCTCCAAAGCTACTGGCTTAAAGCTTTTTCTTAATGGTCAAGAAATGGATATGGAAACCAAAATGGATGATCTTTCCAAAGATATACTGTTTGATGTGAATCAGGTGGGAAAACAGCCCAGTATTCAATTAGGAGGCTGGTGGCGTGGTAACGGCTTTACAAATGGAAAGGCAGATGATTTATTGGTTTACAATCGCGTATTGACCCCATTTGAAATAGGTATTTTGGCTGAAAAAAATACTTGGGGTAATATTGTAACAAAGTCGCCTGATAAGCTCACCGCAACGGATCTTGAAAATCTTAGAGCCTATTATTTCAGGGTAGGACATCAACCCACTGTAAAAGCATTTGAACAGTTAACTGCCGTTAGAACCAAACTGGCAGAAACTGTTGAGCCGGTTCAAGAAATGATGGTTTTCAAAGAGTCACCTAAGCCCAAACAAGCTTATATTCGCGAACGTGGGGTATATGATGCAATTGGTGAAAAGGTTTCTCCTAATACTCCAGAAGGAATATTCGGGTTTCCTAAAAACTTGCCAAAAAATCGATTAGGGTTAGCCAAATGGCTCACTGATTCCAAAAACCCACTTACATCCAGGGTGGCTGTAAACCGCTATTGGCAGCTATTTTTTGGAATGGGAATTGTAAAAACTTCTGAAGATTTTGGGAACCAAGGTGAACTTCCAACACATCCCAAATTATTGGATTACTTGGCACTTGAATTCCAAAATTCTGGATGGAATGTCAAAAAGCTTGTAAAATTAATGGTCACTTCCGGTACCTATCGGCAAGATTCACGACCTACCAAAGAATTATTAGAAAAGGATTCTCAAAATAGGTATTTGGCACGTGGACCTGCTGTGAGGCTCACCGCTGAAATGATGCGTGATAATGCACTTATTGCAAGTGGACTTATGAATCCAGAAATTGGCGGTAAAAGTATTAAGCCTTACCAGCCAGATGGACTTTGGCGTATAAATGGAGCTACTTATGTGCCAGATTCAGGTGCAAAAGTATACAAACGAAGCTTGTATGTGATTATCAAAAGGTCGGTACCCAATCCTACTTTAGCAACATTTGATGCTCCGGCCAGAAATGCTTGTACGGTTCGTCGGCAGAAAACCAATACACCCTTGCAAGCACTCGTAACCCTTAATGACCCTACTTTTGTGGAAGCGTCCAAAGTGCTGGGTGAAAAAATGACCTTGGGGAAGGATTTTAATCAGTCCTTAATTAATACATTTAAAAGCTTAACGGGGCGAACACCCAATCCACAGGAAATTAAAATTTTGAAGGCCGTTAAGGAAAAGGAAACAGCTCGTTTCTCTCAAAATGAAACCAAAACAAAAGGTTGGCTGGAAGCTGGACAGTATCAAATTGATAAACAGCTGAATCGTGCAGAGGTTGCTGCAAATGCCGTTGTAGCAAGTACCATTATGAATTCAGATGCTACCTTAATGAAACGTTAATGATTATGGAAAATCACGAAGAGGAGTTCAGATTACATGGACCAGAATTTGAGGAACTCAATAAAAAATTAGACCGTCGCCGTTTCTTAACCAAAACAACACTGGGTTTAGGTGCTTTGGCCTTTGGGTCGCTTTATGGGGCGAATAAGCTTTTTGGTGCTGCTCCAAAAGCCGATAGTCCCATGATTTCTGAAGACTCTCAGGAGGCTATTTTAAACGCTTTACCACATTTTGCTCCCAAAGCAAAAAGAGTTGTGTTTTTATTTATGAGTGGAGGACCTTCCCAGTTTGAAACCTTCGACTATAAGCCCAAATTGATGGATATGTTCGGTAAAGATTTACCGGATTCAGTACGGAAAGGGCAACGCCTTACGGGTATGAGTGCCAATCAAAGTAGTTTGCCTATTGTGCCGTCCATTTACAAGTTTAATGGGCACGGTCAATCAAATACCATGATTAGTGAGTTATTGCCCTATACTGCCAAAGTGGTGGATGAGCTTTGTATTATCAAATCCCTTTGGACGGATGCCATTAATCATGATCCTGCAATTACTTTTTTTCAAACCGGAAACCAATTACCTGGGAGACCTTCTATTGGTTCCTGGGTGAGCTATGGGCTTGGGAGTGATAATCAGAATTTGCCTGCATTTATCTCCTTAATATCCAAAAATGGTAATGGCCAGCCATTATACTCTAGACTGTGGGGAAGTGGTTTTTTACCCAGCAAATACGAAGGAGTTCAGTTTCGGTCAGGAAAGGATCCTGTCTTGTTTCTCAATAATCCAGAAGGTTATGATGGGGCGGATAGGAAGCAAATGTTGGATTATTTGAAACAATTAAATGACGTACAGCAGAGCGCATACGGAGACCCAGAAATAGATAACCGCATGGCGCAGTACGAAATGGCTTACCGTATGCAAACCTCAGTACCAGAAGTGATGGATACCGCAGGTGAATCCGATGAGGTATTTGAACTCTATGGCCCTGATAGTAGGAACCCTGGTACCTATGCTGCAAACTGTTTGTTAGCTAGGAAATTGCTACAAAAAGATGTGAAGTTTGTTCAACTTTACCACCAAGGCTGGGATCAGCATGGCGGCTTGCCTGGTGGTATCAAGAATCAGTGCAAAAATACCGATCAGGGTACAGCAGCCTTAATAATGGACTTGAAAAGAACAGGTTTATTAGAAGATACTTTGGTGATTTGGGGCGGAGAATTTGGTCGCACCGTTTATTCCCAAGGAGAGCTCACACCAACCAATTATGGCCGTGACCATCATCCAAGATGCTTTACGATGTGGATGGCTGGTGCAGGTGTGAAGCCAGGTATTACTTATGGAGAAACCGACGATTTTAGTTATAATATCACCAAAAATCCCGTTCATGTTCATGATTTCCAAGCAACACTCATGCATTTGTTAGGAATTGACCATGAAAAATTTACCTACAAATTTCAAGGACGCAGATTTAGATTAACGGATGTACACGGTAATGTAGTAAAAGATATTTTATCTTGAGCAAAAAGCAAAAAAGCTATTTGAAAAGTCGATTGTCAAAAGGGAAGTCAGTGATTTCTATCAGACTAATATGTTTTATATAAGGGTGATGTGGATTTATAAGATAATTAAAGTCACCCTTTACCACTGCTGAGGGCACTTTAAGAATTAACTCTTCCCCTTCGTCTATAAATTGATCCCCAATTTGCTGTGTTTCCACAGTTGGTGGATGAGTATTCCAAGTGGGACTCAATGTTTTAATATCTAGAATTTGAGTAGCAATAGTATCCGGTATATCTATTTCGATCATTACGAAATCACTGGGTAGGGTAGCCAAAGTTAAATGCACAGCAACTTCTGCCATCGCCAGTGCCCTACTTTCTGCTGTATAGATCATTTCAACGCCTTTTGAGTTCCAGCGATTTCCAAATTTAGCAGCACCTTTGCCGTTTAATTCTCCAGAATATTTTCGTTTTGAAAGTCTGAATACCCGCATTAAGCAAAAATTCCGTTTTCGATTCGGTTAAGTTCACTCATCACAAGCTCTTTACCATAGGAATCCTTTAGTAATTCGCCGGGCATCAGATTTCCTAAAGCGTAGGATGGCGTATTAAGCCAAAGGTAAAACTGCTCTGTGGTATCAAAAACTGTTTTACCATAGTTTGTCACTTCGGCAAGTTCAATAATTTTTTCCGAATGGATAGGCTTAAATAAGAAGTCCTCCTCGTTTCTATACCTCAAAAGTGTTTTTTTGGAAAGGTTAAGATAATCTGCCCAATCATCTTCGGTAAAAGGCGTGATATCTTTTATGAAATTGAATATTTCATAGGGTAAGCCTTGGCGTATAGCTCGGATTATAAGCATTTTGTTACTCAAAAAGTCATTATAGGTTACTTGCTTTTGATTGACTTTCCTTTTTGAGGTACTTTCAAAATTGCTAAAATAATTTCCAATAGCTTCATTGACGAACCTTAGCTCAAATGTTGCTGTATCTTGTTCTATATATCCCATAACATAAGACTTTTGTCTCCAAAAATAAGACTTTTGTCTCGGTTTTGCAATTTTTTTTACTAAATATTCTATTTTTTACAACTAGGCTATTCGTCTAGGGGTGAAGATTTTGAATATCCTCACTGAATTGCAAAATCCTCTTTTAAGGTACTATCAACTTCCTGCACCAAACAAAATTAAGGATTTCATTTATCGTCAAAAAAGGATCTTTAAATTTAACCATATCACGACTGGTTTTTTAGGAGGGATTCTCATAATAAACAGAAATTAGTAATCTGCTCAAAATAGTGTTCATATAGAATTTAACGGCCGAAAGCCGATAGTAAATCTAAAAAGTAGTGTTAAAGTTAATTAAGTAATTCATTGTTTTTCAGTTAATTATTTCAATATTAGTTTAAAATGTTTTAGAATAGGCGTTATCAGAATCACGAAGTAAGATGCTATTTTGAATCGTTCAGGTGTGAATGGCATTGAGGTTTATTACTATATACAATTGACTAGAAGTTTTAAATATATCCTGATGAACCCAAATATTAGCAAGACCTAAATTATTGTTTTAATCATACAACCCAATCTGCCCATGTTGGAATCTCGAATGGTAATAGAAAGCGAACAAAAGGATTATTTTAAAGCCCATGGAAATGTACTCATAGAAAATATATTATCACCAAAAGAAATAGAGGCATATCGTCCGATTGTATTAAGCGCCGTTGAAAGATACAATACCGAGACGCGCGAAATAGAAGATCGAGATACTTACGGCAAAGCTTTTTTACAAATTATGAACCTGTGGGAAGTTGACGAAGGTGTCAGAGAATTTACCTTGGCGAAGCGCTTTGCTAGTATTGCCGCCGACTTATTGGAAGTAAAAAACGTAAGACTTTATCACGATCAAGCATTATTCAAAGAAGCGGGAGGAGGACCAACGCCTTGGCATCAAGATCAATATTACTGGCCTATTGATACCAATAAAATGATAACAATGTGGATGCCTCTAGTAGACATAAATTTAGAAATGGGAATGTTGTCATTTGCCAACGGATCACATCAATTGGGCTATTTAGGTAATTTGGCGATTTCAGATAATTCGGAAGAGATACTGTCCCAATTAGTTAAAGAAAAAAAATACGAAATTAATAGGGCTGAAACGATGAAAGCGGGTGATGCTACATGGCATTCAGGCTGGACGTTACATCATGCAGCAGGAAATAGTGCTAAGGTCACCAGAGAGGTTATGACTATCATTTATATGGATGCTGAAGCAACAATTGCCGAACCACGCAACGAACATCAAAGGGCTGATCACGCTCGTTGGCTTCAAAATTATCCAATAGGCGAAAATGCCGCTTCCCAACTAAACCCACTTTTACTATAAACCGCTTTATGGCTTGCCTCCAAAAATTCAGCCCCGCTAATCTCAAAAAAGAATTAACTGGGCTGAAATGGCATTTTAAAATGTGCACCCGACGAGATTCGAACTCATATCGTTGGTACCGGAAACCAAAATTCTATCCATTGAACTACGGGTGCTATTGGCTATCGGGGTGCAAATATAGCCGCAATTTTATTTTAAAGGCAATGTTTGAATAAATGTTTTTAAATTTTTTGCATCAGCTCCCAATCCTTTACTGCTTTTAAATACAGGTAATTTAAAAGCATCCCATTAGTGTTGGTAATTAAGTGGTGCGCTTCTGCAAAAGGAGCCACATAAGTTTCGATATACTCATGATCCGAAATGAGACCTTGAGACTGGTTGTGATAGCTCTGGATTTTTTTTCTACTTAAAGTTAATTCGCAATAAAAGAAGTACATAGCCTCATCGCTGGTGCCAGTGCTAGGGAAAGAAGGCCGGTCAACCAATGGCGTTAAATCTGCTTTGTTTATGGCTATACCTGTTTCTTCCTCCACTTCCCGCGCTGCAACAGCGGCGGCATCACGTTCACTATCTAGCATTCCAGCAGGATGCTCGTACGTCATGGAGCCATCGCAAATTCTTCTTTGTTTTACCAATAGCAAATACTTTTCTTTGGTTTCTTCATCAATCAGACAGATTAAAACGCAAACTACCTCGCCTTTGACGAAACATATTGGTGGAATTTTATAGCCTTCTGGTGTGGTTGCATCCGCCAAAACCAATGAGAATAATACATTCCCCTCTCCGGTTCTCCTGGAAAATATTTCTTCTATGTGGTGTACATCAAGTCCATTTTCTATCAACCGTGATTTCCAAAGTTTATATTTATGGGCATCTTCTAATTTCTCAGGTTTCATGAGGGGTTAACTAGTTAAAAATGGGGAAGGTTAAAGCAGCATAAGGGAAGCTGTAGGGAGCGGCAAAACGTCTTTGACTGTTATTTAACTTAACTTCAGAGATCAAAACTGTATTCCCAAATTTATATCCGACTTTTAAACCGATTTGCCTTACCAGAAAAATTCTTGCATAAATCTCGGATTGACCGTTTTGGTTGCTGAATAAAAGAGGCATCGTGTTAACACTGGTCGGGGAGGCGTAAACATAATCGTTATAATAGGAAGCGCCCTCTCCCTCCAAGGTATTTGAACTGTAAAGTCCGCTTCTTCTGGGCCCAAAAGCGATGCCTGCTAAATCTGTATTAGCACCAATCTCCACCATACCAAAGTTAATACTTGCACCTAATAAAAAACTTACTCCAAAAGTGTTAGTAGATCCAAAGGAAAGAGAATCTCCCGAAGATGCAGCGCTTCTAGGTACCAAATTGGCAAGACCAGTATACAAACCGTATGCTCTAACCCCCCAGCCAATTCTAAGCATGGAGAAGTTTTTTAAACTTAATTCTTGATGGTACATGGCAGAAGGGCCCCATGTTGCACTGGGGGACTTAAAGTCAGAACCAAAGCCAAGATCTACCCCTTGTGTTACCCGAGAAAGACTTTGTGCTTTTAAATTAAAACTGAATAATAATAGGCCAGCTATTGCAAGGAATTTGAATTTCATATATAAGTTATTATGTTGGCGTAAAGTTAAAAAAGGCAGGGGAATTATCCCTGCCTTTTCAATTTAACTTGTTATAATACCCCGGAGGGAGTGGTTCTCTTATTGAGAAGATTTTACCTTAATGATGGTTGCTCCAAGTGGTGGAAGATCCAGTATAAGGGAGTTGGGCTTGTTATGCCAAGTTTCTTTTTCTGTTTTAATGGGTTCAGAATTAACAATTCCTGTTCCAAAAAAATCGGAACTATCAGTATTAAATATTTCCTCCCACATACCTTCAGCCAAAACACCTATACGATAGCCAGGCCGGGGGACAGGTGTAAGATTAAGTACTACCACAATGCTATCCTCGCTTGAATTAGATTTTCGAGCATAGGTCAAAATTGAGTTTTCGCGATCCATGGTATCAATCCATTCAAAACCTTCTGCGTTAAAACCAAGTTCGTACATAGCTGGCTCTGTTTTATACAATTTGTTCAGTGCTTTTACACATGATTGCATCCCTTTATGAGGAGCAAAATCAAGTAAATGCCAGTCTAAACTTTGTTCGAAATTCCATTCGGAAGTTTGTCCAAACTCGCCTCCCATAAACATGAGTTTGGTGCCAGGGTGGGTGTACATAAACGTAAACAATAGCCTTAAATTTGCAAAGCGCTGCCATTCGTCACCCGGCATTTTCATGACAAGCGAATTTTTGCCATACACTACTTCGTCATGCGAGAGGGGTAACATAAAGTTTTCAGAGAAAGCATATACCAAACTAAATGTTAGCTGGTCTTGATGCCATTTTCTGAAAGCGGTATCTTTTTCGAAGAATTTCAAAGAGTCGTTCATCCATCCCATCATCCATTTCATTCCAAAGCCCAGTCCACCCGTGAACACCGGTTTTGAAACACCCGGGAAAGCTGTAGACTCTTCGGCTATAGTTTGAATATCAGGAAATTCGGTATAAGCAGCGACATTCATTTCTTGCAATAGGGAAATAGCTTCTAAATTTTCTCTACCTCCAAATTCATTCGGTATCCATTCGCCATGCTTTCGAGAATAATCAAGGTATAACATCGAGGCAACAGCATCTACACGTAAGCCATCAGTATGGTAACGGTCCAGCCAGAAAATAGCGTTACTAATCAAAAATGAACGAACTTCGTTTCTTCCATAGTTGAAAATATAACTCTTCCAGTCGGGGTGGTAACCTTTTCGTGGATCTTCATGTTCGTAAAGTGCTGTTCCATCAAAACGATACAGTCCATGAGCATCACCAGGAAAGTGTGACGGAACCCAGTCCATATACACCCCAATTCCCGCATTGTGAAATTCATTTATTAAGAACATTAACTCTTGTGGTGTACCCATTCGGGAAGCCACCGAAAAGTATCCTGTAATTTGATATCCCCATGAAGGCGGGTAGGGGTGTTCCATGATAGGCATTAACTCCACATGGGTAAAGCCCATTTCAGCTACATAAGGCACTAGTGTAGCGGCAATTTCTTTGTAAGTAAGAAACCTCTCCGGCTCATTGGGGTCTCGTTGCCAGGAACCTAAATGAACTTCGTAAACAGAATGAGGAGCATCGAGTTTATTATGATCCTTACGTTTGCTCATCCAGTCGGTGTCACTCCACTCATAGAAAGTATCCCATACCACTGAAGCGGTTTTTGGAGCAACCTCGCACCAAAAAGCAAAAGGGTCAGACTTTTCCAAATGTTGGCCGTCATTGGAAATTATAAAGTATTTGTATATTTCGCCATTACCAACATCAGGAATCCAGCCTTCCCAAATACCACTACTGTCCCAACGAGGAGAAAGAGCATGTTGATCGCGATTCCAACCATTGAAATTACCAATTACTGAAATTGACGAAGCATTTGGTGCCCATACCGCAAAATAAGTACCAATTACTCCATTGTGTTCCATTACATGAGAGCCAAGTTTTTCATATAATTTATAGTGATTTCCTTGTCGAAAAAGGTGTATATCAAAATCTGAAAAACGACTCACGGCTTCCACAGGACCTAAATAATGTCTTTTAGGTTCTTTTTTACTTTCATCGCTATTGGACTTGGATTGATCTACTTTCTTATTGGTTAATTTAGCCATTGGGTATTTAAGTAATTGATAGGTATGCTGTAATAAGATGTAATATTTACAATTTTATTAAACTATTTCTTAAAATGTATATATTTTTTTGCTTTTCAAGCCCAATGAATGAATAAAACCAAAATAAAACTATAATGCTTGGGCTACATTTTGAACTTTGTCCAGCACTCGCATTACATTACCTCCCCATATTTTGGCAATATCTTTCTGAGAATAACCCCGTTTTACAAGCTCTTCAGTAATTGCACCAATTTCGCTTACATCATTTACCCCAATAACACGACCCCCACCGTCCAAATCCATGCCGATGCCAACATGATCAACACTGGTAAGTTTAATAACGTGTTCGATATGATCCACTGCATCACTTACTGTGGGCATGTCCTTTTCATATTTTTTACTAGTAGCCTTCATTTCTGCATATAAAGCTTTTTTGTCTTCCTCCGACAAATCAGTTTGTCGGAATTTTAATCGAATGGCTTTCATAGATAATTCTTGTTGTTCCGTAGGTTTCTTGACAAAACTCGGTACAAAGTTGATTTGGATGACACCGCCATTACGGGCCAATGTTTTAATCATTGCATCGGTCATATTTCGGGGTACATCCGACAGCGACCGACAAGAAGAATGGGATGCTATTAAAGGCGCTTTAGTAAGTTTTATTACATCGTAAAATGTTGAATCCGACACATGGGAAATATCCACCATCATACCTAACCGGTTCATTTCTTGAACAACCTTTTCTCCAAATGGACTTAAACCATTAAATTCTGGGCCGTCAGGATCAGTAGAGGAATCACATATATCGTTATTGAGCGAATGTGATAAAGTGATATAACGCAATCCTAAATCATAAAACCTTTTTAAGTTTTCTATCTTATTGTTCACGGGCCACCCATTTTCCATTCCAATAAAAACGGCCCGTTTGCCTGCTTTCTGGATTCTATACGCATCCTTGGAGGACGTTGCTAGTTCCGCTACTTCAGGATTTGATTTGACCGCCTCGTGGATTTTATCAAAAATTGCTAATGCTTTATTCTCAGCTTCTTGACTGGCCTCTGGCGTTCTTTTTCCTTGTCCCAGATATACCGCAAAAAACATTGCATCCATCCCCCCTTTTTTCATTCTTGGAAAGTCAATTTGACTTCCATCTTTTTCGTAATCATGTTCTACCGCCACATCGAAGTTATCTTTCATCATATTAATGGGCACGTCGGCGTGGGTATCAATTGTCAGGACTTTATGATGAATCCGCGCAGCTTTTTTGCTTCCTGTGCTGGACTGGTTTTGGCAAAGGGCGACTGTGGGTATCGCTAATAATAACCATAAAATATTTTTCATAACGTTAACTTTGAAACTGTAAAAGAGTGAAAATACAATTGTATTATACGAATATGCGAAAAAATGGTTCTGAAATTTTAAGAATTGTAAATTTTATCAAAGGCCAAATATTGACTGTTGATAAATTAATATTATAAAATAATATTGTTCAACTGGGTCATCTGATTCTTATTTGTATTCTTTGAAATGAAAGCTGCTGAGTAATAACCTTAGAACTATTCCTATTAAATGGAAAGCTAAAAATAGTAAATAGAATTTATTGACTTCTATCAGTAAAAACCCCTAAATGGATTGGTGATATTATGTTACTTAAAGTTTAATTACCTGTTTTTGGATTTGGGGAGAACTACGCTTAAAATTTTAATTGTTTAAACTGAATTTTGCTTCTGTTAAAAATTATAATTTATCACAATTAATTTACAGAACTATGGAGGGTATTCAGTTAAACAGTGAAAAGAAAGTCGTTGATCCCGTTTTTGACAATTTAGTGGAGAAGGTTACCAAAATTCTTCAATTGGAGATTTTGCAAGTCATGCAAGCAAACGTAAATCCAAAGTACTTTAAGCTTGCAAAAGAAACAAAAAGCCTTGCAGGTCACGCAGTCATTAAGCGAATTGGACAATTGCCAAAAGAGAAAAAGGCAGCTGCCGAAATGATGATTAAGTCTACCAACGTGATCGAAAAACCATTGCATGAGTTTGCGTTAAATAAGGGAATTGATCTTAAATCAGTTAAAATTGTAGACCAACAAATTAGTATCTCCAAGGAATTTGATTTTGTTAAAAACAACTTCACGCCAAAGTATTATCAGTCTTTTGCGGATAAATTTATGGGGATACGCTTTAACAGCTCTGGTGGCGCAACGACGGCTAAGAATTTGGTATTTAAGGTTCATCAGGTGAAATGTTTGGACGAAACCAATCCTGAATGGCCCGGTAGTGATACAATCGCAATGGGCGGAGTGGCACTGGATGACAAAAAAGTTGAAACCCGAATCAACGAAATTAGGGTCGGCAGTGGTTTTGACGATGGGGATGTTAAAAACTATAATCCGCCCAAAATATTAAAGACCTTTTCCTTCGGATCCGGAGGTACTTTTCCTAAAAGTTATGCGGTTTTTTTAGCACTAGCCGAAAAAGATGGTGGCGGTTTTGCTGATTTTCTTGGCGAGCTTTATGATGCTATAAAGGATAAGCTAAGTGTTGTATTTGTCGCTGTGGGAGGTGCCATAGGTACTGCAGTCGGTGCAGCCATTGGAGGTGCTGTTGGTGGACCCATAGGTGTTTTAGTAGGTGCCGCCGCTGGATTTATATTAGGTGCTTTGGTAGAGTGGCTTATTGGGCTCTTTAAAGATGATATGTTCGTTCCACAGGTTGCTATTTGTGAATTTGGAAGTGCCAACGCTACGTTTAATGGTAGTTTAAATTCGCCCCTGCTAAATCTGCACTTTCAAGACCATGGCGGTCATTACCATGTTCGCTATAACTGGGAGATCAAAAATTAGATTAATCTACAACTGGGGATATCCGTAATTGATATCCCCGGTTGCATAATATTTATTGTTCCGTAAGTAAAATTAGCTGTGTTTTTTGACGATTTACCGTGCCGGGATTGTCATCGGTAACGAGGAGTAATTGTCGTTTCCCTGTTTCATTAGGCCACCAGGCCATAGCTTCCAGGTTGTCTGGAATAAAAGGCAGACTGGCATTGAAATCGAATGCAGGTGTAGCCGACTTGATTAACTTATTTCCAGAAATAGTTGCTTCCCATAATTTTGCTTTAACTATTTTAGGGCGTGTGGATACATTATCGTAGCATCGCTCTAGTACTAAAAGTTTATCCTCTGTAATCGCCAAAATTTCTGAAATACCTTCGCTGTCTTTCATGGGAGTATTTGGGCAAATTTCTTTTTCAATTTCGTAATGAAATTCGCCATCTGACAGATAGCCATCGTTATGGAATTTATACCTTTTAAAAAGTACTTTTTTAGAAACCGTTTCCCCTTTCCATCCCCTTTCAGGCGCAACCCAAAGTTTCCCCTGATTTGTCAAAGCTATGGCCTCTATCCCAGAATTGTCTGCCGGAAGATCCATTGGGGGAATAATATATTTTAATTTGGTTGACTTGGGAGGACTTTTATCAAAATAACTTACATAAGTGGAGGTCTGGTGGTTTTGCCAATGAGGTGTAAATTCATTCTCAACTGAAAAAATAAACCTTCCAGTAGTGGGATCTATTCGAATGGATTCAAACCAATAAATAGTGGATTTTCCTATTAGAGAATCTTGCTGCATCTGAAAATCTTCAATACTTTCAATATTTTTTATTAGGAAATAGACCCCACGGTCATTCACCCAATGCCATTCTTTTGTAGAGGCATTATAATCAATACCTGAAATACCATGTAGCTGACCGAATGGTTTTTCCGAAAGGCAAAGGGACTTTGTGAAACTGAATTGAATACCCTGGCCCTTGGCTAGATAGGTAACCGATATGAAAAATAAGAGTAACAAAAACTTTCGCATAAAAGAGGGGTTAATTGTTCCAAAAATAGACCAATCTTTTAATTTTTGTTATACCATTCCCTAAAATCACAATTAATTAATCCCTTTGTAATATTGAGGTTTAGATTATGCGCTACCAAACGGAAAAGCAGAGTCATCGGACTAAGTTACTCCAGAGCGAAAGCAACATATTTATTGCCTTTTTCTACGCCTAATTTACCACCACCGCATGCGATTACAATATATTGTTTACCGTTGGCCATATAAGTAGCCGGAGTGGCAAAGCCAGCTGCAGGTAATTGGGTTTCCCAAAGCAATTTGCCTGTGTGTCTATTATAAACTCTAAACATCCCATCTTTGGATGCTCCAATAAATAGCAGTCCATTGGCAGTAATTACGGGTCCTCCATAGTTTTCGGTGCCGGTATTTTTTATGCCTTGTTTGAGAAGTTCAGGTTCGTTTCCAAAAGGAACTTTCCATAAATATGTACCCGTGTTAAGGTCGATCGCATTGAGTGTTCCCCATGGCGGTGAAATGGCTGCAATACCCCGATTGTCCAAAAATTTGTTATAACCAGTACTTTGAAAAGGAAGATAAATTCTATCGATATCCTTTTTGGTTTCCGTAGCTTCTGTTTTTTCTTCCTCAAGCAAATAGGCAATTAGACTTTGTTTTTCTTCTGTCCAAAGAGACCCAAAGCCCGGCATCATTCCCTTTCCAGTGGTAATTATTTGGTGAATAGACTGACGGTTCCGTTTTTTTGAAATGGCCAATAAGGATGGGTATCCACTTTTGGTATTTCCTTGTCGATCATTTCCATGACAGCCCGCACAATAAAGCGTATATGTTTTTCTGCCTAAGGTTTCGTTTTTCAAATCGCCAGCTTTCGGTCGGTCTTTCATGGTAAGAATCCAGGGCATTTCATTGCTATTGATATAGATAATTCCATTTTCTGGATCAGCCGCAGCACCGCCCCACTCGGCACCTCCATCAAAACCGGGAAGAATTACGGTACCTTCCTTACTGGGAGCGTCAAATCGCCCTTTACGGAATGTTTTGAAGCGAGCAATTAGCTCAGCTCGATTTTCGGCGTAGGTACTGATATCATTTTCAGTGAGTTCATGCGCCTGTCGGGCATACGGTTTGGGCAGGGTAGGGATCGGTTGGGTGGGCCAAGTAGTTTCCCCTTCCAAATCCGATTTTGGCGCAGGGACTTCCTCAATGGGAAAAAGTGGGTTTCCATTTACTCGATCAAACAAAAATACATAGCCTTGTTTTGTAACCTGGGCTACTGCATCAATTTTTTTACCACCATGATCCACCGTTAACAAGTTCGGGGGAGCTGGTAAATCTCTGTCCCAAATATCATGGTGCATCATTTGATAATGCCATAGACGTTTCCCCGTTTTTGCATCCAAAGCCAACAGGCAGTTTGCAAACAAATTGGTTCCTGGTCTTTTTCCTCCATAAAAGTCGTATCCCGCCGAACCCGTAGGAACAAACAAAATACCTCTTTCGCGGTCCACTGACATGCCTGCCCAGTTATTAGCGGCGCCCGTATAGGTGTTTTTATAAGCATCTTCCGGGAAGGTTTCATAACCAAATTCACCCGGATAAGGAATCGTATGAAAGGTCCATTCGAGTTTCCCTGTCCGAACATTAAAGGCTCGAATATCTCCAGGGGCGGCATCGGATTCTTCCGACAAACGTACCGGCATAATAATCAAATCTTCATAAATGGTGCCAGGTGTATTGGAAACAAGAAATTTAGTTTGCGCAATTTCTGGAAGACCGGTATGCAGATCTACTCTGCCATTGATGCCAAAATCTTTAAAAAGTGTTCCATTTTCCGGATCAATAGCATAAAGAAAGGATCCCATGGCATGTAATATCCGCTTTTCGTTTCCATTTTTCCAAAATACAAGTCCGCGATTGGTATTGTTTGCCCGATTGGTACTGTCACTAAATAGCCACTTTTGTTTACCTGTGGCTGCATCCAAAGCAAAGGCTTGTCCGCCAGCTGCTACGCCAAATAATATGCCATCAATAACGATCGGGCTTGCTTGTGTTTGTCCTGAATCGGGCATTTCATACGTCCAAGCAATCGTTAATTCATGAACATTGGTGGAGTCAATTTGAGAAAGTGTTGAAAAATGGTTCCGATCTGGCCCACCCAAATATTCTTCCCAATCCGAATTTTTATTGGATTCACAACCGACGAAACCAAGTCCAGAAATAGCAATTGCAAGGAGTAACTTTTTCATAAGTACATATTTGTCTTTATCACCAATAGTGTTGTATTTCAAGCGTCTTTCGGTAGTCAGATGTTTTGGGATAATGCTTTTCTGCCTTTTAACAAGCGGATGACTGGCCACCGAATAAAGTAACCAATCAATTTTGTCCGTGTCTGGGTTTTTTACGAGACAGTTATTCAAATTTTCTGGAATCCGTTACCCCTGGCCAATTGTCGGTTCGAAAACCACTGGCTGGAAAGCCATCTTTACTGAACAAGTTCGCCTCTTCGGGAGCATTCGACCATGCGTATCGAACCGCTACTGGACTGCTTACTTCATTACTATATACCAAAACTTGATTGTCCTTAATTTCTGCCTTGGCGAAATGAAATACTTTATCAGAACCAGCAATTTCAAAACCTTTCAGATATCCATATTTGTCTTTACGTACTTCCAATCCATTTGCTGCAAATTTAAAAGTGACAATTGCTTTTCCATTTTCAAATTTTACCTGATCGTACTGCGGAGAAGCATATGGGATATCCAAACCATAGTCTTTTTTCAAAGCTTGAGTTGCCAGCCGATGGGCTACGTCCTGTTTGTTTTTTGGGTGAATATCATTTGGATTTCCTACATCAATGGTAACTGCCATTCCTGTATTAGGTAACGATAGAGTCATGTCCTGTGCCTCACGTAATTCCGCCCAGTCACTACCTGTAGTGCTGTTATTCTCAGCTCCGAAACTAGCTAATTGAACCCAGTAAAAAGAAAAATTGTCTTGCCATAACTTTCTCCAGTCATTAATCATCAATGGAAAAGACTGGCGATACTGAAAGGCTCTACCGGCATTACTTTCACCTTGATACCAAAGTGTTCCTCGCATGGCAAAAGGAATAATTGGAACGATCATCGCATTATAGATGGTGGTACCTACATTATTCATGAGGTGAGCGAACTGGTGTTTTTGAGAAAAGGCAGGCATCAAGTACCAGTCATTTCCTAGAGAATTAGTGTTTCCATTAATGGTTAATTTAAGATCATTTCGACTGCCCATCCAGCCGGGACCATACCAGTTTTGGGCCACTTGATTGCCTGATTTTACCACCAATTGATTACTTCCAGTGTGGAAAGTATTTGCCGGAAGGTTTATTTTTCGGTTACCTTTTTCTATGCCACTTGCGATAATCTTTCCATTCAAGTATACTTCCGTTTCAGAATCGTTGACCGGTAAATAAAGTTCGGAAGTTACGTTTACGTCTTTAGTGTCTATCTCAATATTTGTTCCAATATATCCTTGTCCACGAAAACCCATGAGTCCTTTCCAGTCCCACTGTCCCACAGGATTGTTGGTTTTTTGCCATGGACTAAAATCTGCTTTTCCGGTTAAATAGGTTTTTTCAAAAGCTACATCAGGCGTGAAATCTTTCCCAAAAAGTCTTTTCCTTAATTTTGTTCCCATTATTACATCTGCCTCTTCCCATGTTTTTGGTAAACTTTGAGCGTAGTTGCGAAGTTCAGAATTGGTCTCCATGGCTTCTTTGCTAATCCAGCCCTCAATTTGGGAACCTCCCCACGAAGAATTTACTAGGCCAATTGGTACATTCAGTTTTTGGTAAAGTTCTCTTGCAAAGAAAAAGCCAACGGCAGTAAAATCGCCCACTGTTTTCTCCGAAGAAAGTATCCATTCGCCGTTATTGAGCTCCTCTACAGGTTCGAGAGTTACTTCATGCGCAATTTTGAAATGACGTATTTGAGGGTAATCGGCATCTTTTTTTTCTTGATCAAAATGAAAAGCTTCCGACACTTTGAACTCCATATTCGATTGACCCGAGCAAAGCCAAACTTCTCCAAAAAGTAGGTCAGTAGCAGTTGCCGTTCCAGATTTCGCCGTGGCTGTGATTTGGTACGGACCACCCGCTTCAAAGGGCTGGAAGGTTACCGACCATTTACCCGATTTGTCTGTTTTGGTTTGAAGGCTTTGGTTACCAATAGTAATTTTTATCTTTTCATTAGGTTTTGCCCATCCCCACACTGGTAATGGTTTTTGACGTTGTAGTACGGCATGGTCTGAAAATAAACGAGCGAACCTTACTTGGGCGTTAGCGGTTAGGCTACACAAAAAAAAGAAAAAGAAAATCGATTTGAGGATTCTGGAAATGTGATTCATTGCGGTTTTGTCGGATTGAACTATTGTGCTTTTTGACAAAAGTCTGTTTAACCACCGCTATACTCACTGAAATATTCGGCGTTTGAAATGGATTACTAAAAAATAGGGCTTGTTGATTATCCTTTGGAGAATGCGACCAAGTTTGAATAGATGTCTTCCTTTTTATATTGCTTATATCCTGCTATGTTCTGTAATGTAGTTGGCTTACAGGTTTTACTATAAAACTATTTCCTAGTGGATGATGGGTTTCGGTTTTTTGAAAGTAACATTCTACCCACAAAACCAGTCGTAACAAGGCCTATTTGCTAAATTGTTCTTTTGTCCAGTGGCCAGTTTCTTTGGGAATAAATAATAGGTTAAAGTGCACGAAACCGAGCATGGATTTCTAAACTGAAGTATTTATAGTAGCTTTAACCGCATCTTTTCTTATTAAAGAGCAGTCTATTTTTATTATTTTAATGAAACATTAAAACCATGAAAGGTTTATTACAAGCTTGTTTTTATTCAATACTTGCTATTCAGTTATTTAATACTTCGACATTTGGACAAAGTGCAAACAAGCCAAATGTTGTTATTATTTTCGCCGACGACATGGGTTATGGCGATATGGGGGCTTTTGGTCACCCTACTATAATGACACCCAATTTGGACCGGATGGCTTTTGAAGGACAAAGATGGACTAATTTTTACGTTGCTGCACCGGTTTGTACACCCAGTAGAGCAGGTCTTTTAACAGGTCGACTTCCCGTTAGATCTGGGATGGCCAGCGACAAGCGTAGAGTTTTGTTTCCTGATTCAAAAGGTGGCCTGCCTTCTACTGAAATTACCATTGCCAAACAATTAAAAAAGGTGGGTTATTCCACAGCGATGGTCGGTAAATGGCACCTGGGTCATCTCCCCGAATTCGATCCTTTGTCACATGGATTTGATTCATATTTTGGAATTCCATATAGTAATGATATGGATTATGTTGGAAAAGCTTATGGGAAAATCAGATTCGAAGTACCAGTTACCCATGACTATAATGTGCCTCTTAAAAGGAATAGAGAAACTGTAGAACAACCCACGGACCAAACTACAATTTCTAAAAGATATACAGAAGAAGCCGTCAAGTATATCAAATCCAAAAAAGACAAACCATTTTTCTTGTACCTCGCGCATTCAATGCCACATGTTCCCTTATTTCGTTCTAAGGATTTCGAAGACAAGAGTTTGAGAGGTTTATATGGTGATGTGATCGAAGAGTTGGATTGGAGTGTAGGTGAGGTATTGAATTCATTGCGAGAAACTGGGCAAGACAAAAATACGATGGTGGTATTTACCAGTGATAATGGCCCATGGTTAGTATATGAAGAACTTGGTGGTAGTGCTGGAATATTAAAAGGAGGAAAAGGGGGAACCTTTGAAGGTGGTATGCGTGAACCTACTATTATGTGGTGGCCTGGAAAAATAAAACCAGGTGTACGTGCCGAAATTGGCTCCACTTTGGACTTACTACCCACAATTAGCGGTTTAGTCGGTGCACCATTACCAAAAGATCGCATATACGATGGGTATGATTTGTCTTCTGTAATATTTGGTTCAGGTAAAAGCCCACGAAACGAAATTTATTACTATCGCGACGAAGAGGTTTACGCCGTGCGTATGGGGGCCTATAAAGTGCATTTTATTACCAGAGCCGAATATGGCAACAATGATAAAGTAATTCATTTTCCGCCGCTATTGTACAATTTAAATGTGGATCCTTCGGAAAAATACAATATCGCAAAGGAGCATCCAGAAGTGGTGAGTCAGGCTCGAGAAATGCTTGAAAAACACCAAAAAAGTGTCGTGCCTGTTATTAATCAGCTTGAAATCCACTGACAAAAGTCCAAGAAATAAGAAATATCGATCAGTTTGTATCACCAAAAAATGATACTTTATAGTTAAAGACGAACCCCGGATAGGTGATTTATTGCACCTATCCGGGGTTCGGTAATTTATACAGCCAATAACGTAAACTGCTTCCTTTCATGAGACTCTGCGACCCATGGAGGGACTTTGTTTATGGAAAGTTTTACTCGTTACCCACCAGAGTACTGAACAGTACTCCGTTTTTACCGTCCAAGTCCGTTTTATATAGCTTCCAGGTTGTGCTATCAATCTCTTCTAAATGGTACTGATTGGAGGGTTTAATCAACTCTTTTTTTATCCAACGAGGGAAAGCATTAGCAGCACGAGCGTTTTGCCAAATTCTAATAGCTTTGAAAATTGCCTCTTTTTGTGGACAGCTTTCAACGTCCTTTTGGTTGAGTTTGAGGCTATAAGTGGCCCCAATTCCCACACAAATCGCCTGTATATGTTCGTACTCGGCCACTGTGGAATTGGCATTAATAGGGAAATTAGCTCCCATACCTGAGGGGAAAAAGTTGGCATACGTAACATCTCTAAGGTCTTTACCCTGACTGGTCGCACTTCCCCATTCTCTGGTTTCCACGTCGTACAAATTTTTGCCTCCTCCCACATTCCATACGCTTTGGTAGTGCCAGGAGCCTTCTGATAAGGTAGCACCTGTAAAGCGAATAGGAGGGATTCCTAAAGAATTTGCCCTTTCGAACATCTTACCAAAAAAACGTTTGACAGAATAGTAGCCATGCCCGTTGTTGAACAAAAATTCCTGCCCATCAAAATCATAATAACCAAGACCGTTAATTTTGGAAATATCTGCGTATAATTCTGCTATTTTATCTTGAAGCTGGATATTTGGTATCAGACCGTCGTAGCCATAATTGATGGTTACTTGCAGTTTGTAGATAGACTCACCCATTTGATGCTTGGAAGGAGTCGTGTCCCAATACCCTCGCTTGACATTCAAAAGACGGTAAGGGGCGGTATCCGAGACTCCTAAATAGTAGATGAGCTCCTTGCCGATTTTTACCATATTCAAGTTTTTACTGTGTCCTTCCCAGCTCGCAATCTCGTTGAGGTATTTTGGGTCATCGACTAAAATAATGGTATCGTTGCTAGTAATCGTATTGGTAAGTATCCGTTTTTGTTGAAAGCAAAGGCTATCACTGGGCACAGGACTGGCATCCTTCGTCCCTGCTGCAAGAGCAGTAGTAATAGGAGTTCGGCCGATAATTAGCCCTTTTAAGGCGGCCATTTTCGAAAACTCCCGATGTGATTTATTGCCAGAGGTCATTATTAATGGTTTTCGCTCAAATTCTTTTCCATCGATATATCCTTCATTGCCACGGTCGGCTTTAATAAACCCTTGGTCATACAAACTGATTGCCTTGAAGCCTAACTGCTGGGTATAGTTAATAATACTGTCATACAATACGCCATTTGTCATAGCATCTGGAACAAATGAAGTGGGATCCTTCACCCACTTTCCATTAAAAGTAGGGTAGGGAAGTCCTTCGGCCAAAACAATATTTTGGATAACATTCATGAGTGCGGTACTGTCTGGGCTGCCCCACAAAGCCACCGACGAGCCAATATAATCTACGCCAGACAAGGGTTGAACCTCCAGGTGGTTTGGACTATTCACTTCCATGTGAGGGATTAAAG
>CAXBLH010000003.1:0-38318 GCA_963976315.1 uncultured Dyadobacter sp. | reverse complement strand
GGCTTGCCTATTGGATATTTCTATGGTTACGTGGTGGAAGGTGTTTACCAGTCTTATGCTGATAAGCTAAGCTCTCCCGTAGTGACTGATTTCGCGTACGGCCCTGGTGATCTAAAATACAAGGACATCAATGGTGATGGAAAGGTAAACACCTTGGACAGAACCATAATTGGTAACCCTACTCCTGATTTCACCTACGGCGGAACGGTTAGTTTCAAGTACAAAGGACTGGATTTCGGGGTGGATGTTGGCGGTGTTTATGGCAACGAAATTTTCCGTAACTGGGGAAGTACCGAATCACCATTCCAACGTGTGAATTACCCTGCATTTAAAATCAACAGATGGCACGGGCCAGGCACGTCCAATTGGGATCCTATTTTGGGACAAGACCACCGGATCAACTACGAGGCATCTACTTATGCCATTGAAGATGGAAGTTATTTCCGTTTGAGAAATATTCAACTGGGTTATAATTTCCCGCAAAACTTGATATCAAAAATCAGACTTAAATCACTGAGGACTTACGTGAATATCCAAAACCTAAAAACCTGGAAAAACAACTCAGGTTACACCCCCGAATTTGGTGGAAACGCCCTTTCATTTGGAGTGGATAATGCTGGTGGAGCCATCCCGATGGTCGGAACGTTTGGTATCAATGTAACTTTTTAATGACAACAAAAATGAGAAAATATATTAATATAATCGGAACCGCATTTTTAGCGATATCAGGAGGATTCCTGATGAGTAGCTGCGAAGATTTTCTGGACAAAAAGCCCCTTACGGCCACTCTTGACGATTTAAATCAAGGTAGCTTGGAAGGTCAGATTTTAGGGCTGTATAGTAATGTACGAAACAGTGCCGGCTTTACTTCATTACCTTGGATCAGTATTCATAGCCTTCGTGCGGACGAAGCGGAGAAAGGAAGCGACCAATCGGATGGTGCAGAATATGTGTCAGTTCTCGATAACTTTAATTATGCCAAGGATTTTTGGGCAACCAATACGTATTGGGACGACCACTATGCGCTTATTAACCTTGCTAACACGGCTATTCAGACTGCGGATTCCCTTAAACAAGACGATGCAATTAGCCTTTCCAACGTTGCAGAAGCAAAGTTTTTTAGAGCCATGTCTTATTTCGATTTGGTAAGAACTTATGGGGAAGTACCACTGATCGATTTCAGAATTTATAATGCCTCCCAAGCAATCAAACCAAAGGTAGCTACCTCAGAGATTTACAAGCTAATAGACGCAGACCTAGAATTCGCAGTAGCCAACTTACCAGCCGCTTGGGGTGCGCAATACCCTGGTAGAATTACCAGCGGAGCAGCTAAAACACTTCGGGCAAAATCCCATTTATTCAGAAAAAACTGGGCACAAGCCTTGTCGCTCTCCAAAGAGGTAATTGCATCGGGTCAATATTCACTCAATGATAGTTATTATGGCATATTTAAGGAAGCTGGCGAAAATAGCGGAGAGTCAATCTACGAAATTCAGGCTTATGTAAGTCCGGACGGCATCGTGAACGAAGGTTGCCAATACGCCACCACCATGGGCATACGCCAATCCACGGCCAGCGGTTGGAATCTTGGATGGGGCTGGAACACACCTACCGAAGCCTTGGTAAACGCATTTGAAACAGGGGATCCACGTAAGGGATCTACCATACTTTTTGCGGGACAGTCTGACGACCCCTCCACCGGTGGGTACGGAAGAACCCTACCCTATTCTACGTTTGATTCCATTCCAGGCATCTTGTTTAGAAAATTTTATAACAAAAAAGTGTACGCTGACCCTGCTCGCCAAGCTGCCGCTAATATCCGAGATGGTGCACCCTGGACAAACAAGCGTGTTTTACGCTATGCGGACGTTGTTTTAATGGCTGCCGAAGCAGCTAATGAAACCGGGGATGGCCCTGCTGCTGCTATGTATTTGGAAATGGTGAGAGGCAGAGCTAGAAAAAATGCTTCTAACAGTAGTGTTTTACCAGTGGTTGCCTACACAGGCCAAGCCCAAATGCGGGATGCTATTAAGCATGAACGTAATGTCGAATTTGGTATGGAAGGAGAACGCTTCTTTGATTTGGTACGGTGGGGTGATGCCTCCAAGGTATTAGGGCCACTTGGTTATACGGATAGAAACCGTTACTATCCTATCCCCCAGCCCACTATCGATAAGTCGAACGGCGTATTAATTCAAAATCCAGAATACTAAAATAAAGTCGGCTGCGAATTTAATTTTGCCAGCCGACTCACCAATTGGTTGTTCAGAAATAACTAAACATATTAACAAAATGACTCTTAAATCAAAATTATATAGTTTGGGCTTATTCGCTTTCCTAAGCGGATTGGTCTTTACGGGCTGTCAGGATATGGAGCGTCCGCCACTGGGCGACTATATCCAAGATGCCAATGAAGTAGGGGGCCCCTTAAAATTCTTTACCGCTTTCGAAGGAACCGATGTGGATAGTATCCGTGCAACATTTGGTACACCTACCAATGCTAAATATAGTGCGGGGATTTCGGGACAGGCCTATCAAGGTGATACGACGGCCAACATTATTTATGCTGGGGCCAACGATTTTAGTAAATCTACTAGCTTTACAGTGGCCTTTTGGATGAAGAAAAAAGCACATAAAAACAATGCTCAGTTTGTATTTGCACTACCTACTTCCACGGATATTTGGCATAAAAGTGAAATGTTTATGCTCATTGAAAACATTGGCCAAAGTTCAGGAGATTCGCTACCTGCCAAATTTTTGGTAAAGGATCAATGGTTTGAATTTACAAATCAATACCGCTTACCAAAAGGACTGGATGGCAATTGGCACCACTTGGCATTTGTATATGACGAAACCACCTCTAAGCTCACTACCTACTGGGATGGAGCTGCAAGAACTGGACTTCCTGCCAGCAAAACCGATGTACTGAATGCGGGTAAACCTCGTGGACCCATCAACTTCACCAACGTAACGAAGTTTATTATCGGTGGACCAAGTGCTACTGCCTTAGGCTCTACCCCCGATGCTTGGATGACTCAGTACGATGGTCAGCTAGACCAATTTCGTATGTACGGCACTGCCCTAACCAGTGCAGAAATATTGACCTTGTATACCAAAAAACAATAACCTATAACCAACTTGTGGCTACTTCATTCGCTACAAGTTGGTTTCTTTTTTATCCTAATCTTCTCTATACAGCGATGTTTAAGCATAGACAGATTTTCCTTTTTGGTATTTTATTTAGCATAGCATGCGCTCTGTTTTCGTGTAAAGAAGAAAAGCATCTTTTCGAAAATATGCCTTCTAGCAGTACAAACATAGACTTTTCAAACACACTCGAAAAAAAGAAAGCATTTGGCATCTTATATTACCTCTACTATTACAATGGCGGCGGGGTATCAACGGGAGACATTAATAACGATGGTTTGGTAGATATTTATTTTACAGCCAATAGCCACGCACACAACAAACTTTACCTCAATAAAGGCAACTTTGAATTTGAAGATATTACCCAAAAAGCGGGAGTAGCCGGCAGCTCCGACTGGTGTACTGGCGCTACGATGGCTGATGTCAATGGAGACGGATTTCTGGATATATATGTTTCCTCAGTAAATAATACACACCAATTAAAAGGGCATAACGAGCTTTTTATCAATAACGGTGATGGCACTTTTAACGAGCAGTCCAAAGAATACGGTCTGGATTTTTCAGGATTTTCCACCCAAGCAGCATTCTTCGATTACGATCACGACGGGGATTTGGACTGTTATATTCTCAACCAATCACATAAACCCAACCAATTCTTAATTCCGGCAAGCAACCGTACCCAACCGGACTCCTTAGCCGGTGACCGCCTTTACCGTAACGATTTGGACAAGGGTAATAATCGGTTTATAGACGTGACGCAGTCGGCAGGTATTTACCAAAGTGCTTTGGGTTATGGCCTTGGGTTGGCAGTTGCCGATATTAATAACGACGGATGGGAAGATATCTATGTAGGAAATGATTTCCATGAAAATGATTATTACTATATCAATACTGGAAACGGCACTTTCATTGAATCGGGAGCCGATCATTTCCGGCATTACAGCAGGTTCAGTATGGGTAATGACGTAGCAGATTATAACAACGACGGCCAACTGGATGTGATTACTGTTGATATGCTACCTGATAAGGAGAAAATCCTAAAGACTTATGGCAGTGATGAGAATCCCGGTATTTACAATTTCAAACTGGAACGGAACGGCTACCAACACCAAAGCTCAAAAAACTGCTTGCAGCAAAACAATGGCGACGGGCAAAGTTTCAGCGAGGTAAGTCTGCTGGCAGGTGTTTCGGCCACAGATTGGAGCTGGTGTCCACTATTTGCGGATTTTGACAACGATGGAAAAAAAGACCTTTTCATTACAAGTGGAATTATCTCCCGCCCTGTTGATTTGGATTATGTCAAATTCGTTTCGGATTTGTATATCCAAAAAAACATGGACAATACGGATAAGTTCGACGACCTTGCATTGGAAAAAATCCCTGAAGGCTCCTCCCATCCTTACTTTTTTAAAGGAAATGGGGAGTCGCAGTTTCAGCCCGTTAGCGATGACTGGGGTTCTGGCAAAATGAAGGGCTTTTATAATGGAGCTTCCTATGCCGATTTGGACAATGACGGCGACCTGGATTTGATAATCAATTCGTTAAACGCACCTGCTGTTGTTTTAAAAAACACTTTAGAACCAAAGCCATACTTCACGGTAAGTTTTCAAGGTGAAAAATTGAATACAAATGGTATTGGTACCAAAGTGTATTTATATCAAAATGGAAAATTACAATACCAGCAATTAATGCTTACCCGAGGGTTTCAGTCCTCTGTAGCACCGTTATTACACTTTGGACTAGACTCGGTGAACTCCATTGATAGTTTAATGGTAATTTGGCCTTCTCAAAAATACCAAACCATCAAAAACCCAAAGTCGAATGGATTGTTAATCCTTGCAGAAAAAAATGCGAGTGCCCATTTTTCACCTTCAATATTAAAACAAAACTTCACCAATTATATACAAGAAAGAACACCGTTAGCAAGCCATTGGAAACATCAGGAAGATAGTTTTAGCGATTATAACGTTCAATATTTGATACCCCATGCCCACTCTACCCGTGGCCCGAAGCTCGCAGTGGGTGATGTGAACGGTGACGGACTCGACGATATATACGCCTGTGGCGCGAAAGGACAAGCCGGAGCACTTTTGATCCAGGAAAAAAACGGACAGTTCACGCCACAAAATATTAATTCATTTGCTGCAGATGTAGCTTATGAAGACATTGACGCTGTTTTTATCGATGTCGATAAAGATGGTTTTCTGGATTTGTATGTTGCAAGTGGTGGTAATGAGCAGCCCACCGATTCTCCCTTGCTAACAGACCGACTGTACCTCAACGACGGTAAAGGGCATTTTACGAAAACCGAAAATCAAATCCCGAAAATTTTACAAAATAAAGGTAGTATTTCCGTTGCCGATGTTGACCGAGATGGTGATGCAGATATTTTCGTGGGGGTACTTACCGACTCACGTGCTTTTGGTATTCCTCAAACCTCTTACCTGTTGCTCAATGATGGTCGTGGGGTTTTTAGCATTGCCTCCAAAGCAATCATTGATTTGGATCAAATTGGAATGGTAACTAGTTCAGGTTTTGGAGACTTTAATAGCGATGGACAAATGGACCTAGTAGTGGCTGGCGAATGGATGCCACTCACCATTTACTGGAACATAAATGGAAAGTTTACCAAAAAGTCGGTACCAAACTCTACTGGTTTATGGCAAACTGTATTGGTGGATGATGTAAACCAAGATGGAAAGCTGGATTTTATCGCTGGGAATTGGGGCCTGAACAATAAGTTTACAAGTCAAAAAAACGGTCCAATAAGATTGTATGTCAAAGATTTTGATAAAAATGGACAAGTAGACCAACTGCTATCGTATACGCTGGAAGGCAAGGAATACCCTTTTTTGGCCAAGGATGAAATAGAACGCACGATGCCCGTTTTGAAAAAACACTATGTAAAATATTCGGACTATGCAGGGCTTGAAATGAAAGATGCTTTTTATGGATTTGCCGAAACCGTGGAGCCGTTAGTAGCAGAAAGGTTGGCATCGTCCGTGGCCTTCGGAGATGGTAACGGAAATTTCGAGCTTAAAAACCTACCAGTACATTTACAGATTTCACCAATATTTTCATTTCAAAAAATCGGAAACCAAAATAACCAAATCCTATACCTGGCTGGAGGCAATTTTTTTGAAACCATACCCTACGAAGGTCGCTATGACGGACAGCCACTTGCTGCGTTTTCCGTAAACCGGCAAAAAACCATTTCATATCTAAAAAGTACCCGTCTCTCCTCCACAAAAGGACAAATACGGGATATTCAACGCTTAAAAAGCAAAGCCGCAGAGCCTCTTTTTGTAGTTGCAAGAAACAATGAAACGTTGCTGTTTTTCAAAAACACTTCCGTAAAATAATGGCACCATGAAAAACTATTCCTATATACTACTCTTGGTTATTGGTGTTCTATCTTGTAAAAGTGAGACCAAAGAAGCACTAGTGGAGCCCATACCGGTGAATTTCAATGGTATTAAAGTCCAAATAGACAACCAATCGGGTGTGTTGACCTATACCAATGTGGGCATAAACCCTATTATAAAAGTCAGCTTTGGTGCTACAATTAACATGGCTTCTGCAAAATCTGCTATTATTTTCAATGATGGCGCTACTGACGTTGATTTCCAGCTAAGTACCGAAAACAAAGATAGTATTTTGGTGATCAAACCTACGAAACCACTAGGTTCCTTGATCAAATACTATTTGAATATGGACGAGAAACTGGAAAGCAAAAATGGAGGTAAACTTAAAAATGCAGTACGAATAAACTTCACGACCCAACTGGACCTGACGGATAAATTCCCAAGAATTTCGGATGAAGAATTATTAACCTTAGTTCAAAAACAGACTTTCAAATATTTCTGGGACTTTGCGCATCCCGTCAGTGGTTTGGCCAGGGAACGAAACACCTCCGGCGACGTGGTAACTTCGGGAGGTAGCGGCTTTGGCATCATGACCATTCCAGTTGCCATTGAACGGAAGTTCATCACCCATGCCGAAGGACTTGCTCGCATACAAAAAGTGGTGTCTTTTCTAAAAAACAATACGGAAACATTTCATGGTGCTTTTCCACACTGGCTTCATGGAGCTACCGGAAAAGCAGTACCCTTTAGTACGAAAGACAATGGTGCTGATTTGGTGGAAACCTCGTTTCTCATGCAAGGCCTACTCACTGTCCGACAGTATTTCAACGGACAAAATGACGCAGAAATCGCATTAAGAAATGATATTAACGCCCTTTGGAACGCCGTAGAATGGGATTGGTTTCGTAAGAACAATGAAAATATATTGTATTGGCATTGGAGTCCCAATTACAACTGGGACATAAATTTACCGATAAAAGGCTGGAACGAGTGCCTCATTACTTACGTACTGGCCGCTTCGTCCACTACGCATCCGATTGATAAAACGGTATACCAAAACGGCTTTGCGGGAAACGGAAATATGCAAAACGGACAGTCCTATTTTGGCATCAAACTACCCCTTGGAAACCCGAATGGCGGCCCCCTATTCTTTTCACAGTATTCCTTTTTAGGACTGGACCCCACCGCCTTGCAGGACCAGTATGCCAATTACTTTGAACAAAATAAAAACCATACCCTCATTAACAGGCAATACTGTATTGAAAATCCTAAAAAATATGCAGGATACAGTGCCGACAGCTGGGGCCTAACCGCCAGCGACATTCCCAACGGTTATAACGCCAACTCACCGAGTAGCGATAGGGGGGTGATTACGCCTACTGCCGCAATTTCATCTATGCCGTACACGGCCAGCGAATCCATGACGGCCCTTCGTTTTTTCTATTACCAGCTCGGCGACAAGATCTGGGGTGAATATGGTTTTAAAGATGCCTTTAGCCTCCAGGATCAATGGTTTGCTGATTCGTATTTGGCAATAGACCAAGGCCCCATCATCATCATGATCGAAAACCATCGCAGTCAATTGCTTTGGAACCTTTTTATGAGCTGTCCGGAAGTAAAAAAAGGACTTAAAAAACTCGAATTTTCTAGCAAACATTTATAATAATATCACAGCTGATTTTAACGGAATACAATCTACTATTATGAAAAAAATAGCCATTCTCATACTTACACTAATGATCACGTTTTTGCACAAAAAAACCGAAAGTCAAACACTTCACACCCCGAAACTTTTGACCCCAAGGATCGCCCAAAAAACCTGAGCGACGATGCACTTTTGGAGCTCGTTCAAAAACAAACCTTCCGGTATTTCTGGGATTTTGGGCACCCAATTAGTGGACTTTCAAGGGAAAGAAGCAACGCAGCTTATGATTACGGCGATGAAGTGGTAACCATTGGCGGAACCGGTTTTGGCGTTATGGCCATGATAGTAGCAGCCGAAAGACAATGGTACCCAAGAGATACCGTAGCCGCCAGACTCTTAAAAATGGTAAAATTCCTTTCCAAGGCCGACCATTACCATGGTATTTTCCCACATTGGCTTAATGGCGCAACGGGTAAAACGATCCCATTTGGTAGGAAAGACGATGGTGGAGATTTGGTAGAATCGTCGTTTTTATTTCAGGGACTATTGGCCGCCAAGGAGTATTTCAATCAAGACAATCCATTGGAAAATGATTTGAGAAACCGCATTACGTGGATTTGGAACGAGGCAGAATGGGACTGGTACACGCGCGACAATCCAAATCAACTGTACTGGCATTGGAGCCCGAACCATGGCTGGGCCATGAACTTTGAACTTCGAGGATATAACGAAGCACTGATCACGTACATTATGGCAGCATCCTCTCCTCGTTACCCCATTACGGCACAAGTGTATCACCAATGTTGGGCACAAAGTAGTCACTTCAAAAATGGAAAGGAATATTATGGTGTAAAATTACCCCTTGGTTTCCCCTATGGCGGGCCTTTGTTTTTTGCGCATTATTCCTTCTTGGGGCTAGATCCTCGGGGGTTGAAAGACCGATACGCCGACTATTGGGAACAAAACGTAAACCATTCCCTAATTAACTATAAGCACTGTGTTGCGAACCCAGGCAAGTTCAAAGGATATGGTGAGAATAGCTGGGGGTTAACGGCCAGTGATACCTACAACGGATACAATGCCCATTCCCCTGAAAATGATTTTGGCACCATTACCCCTACTGCTGCACTATCGTCTTTCCCGTATACGCCAGAGCAAAGTATGAAAGCTTTACGGCATTTTTACGAGGACAAGGGCGACCAGCTATGGAGTGAATATGGTTTTGTGGATGCTTTCAATGAATCCCAAAATTGGTATGCCACCTCACATCTGGCGATAGACCAAGGTCCGATCATTGTCATGATAGAAAACTACCGCACGGGCTTATTATGGAAACTTTTTATGCAAAATCAAGATATCAAAAACGGTTTGGACAAATTGGGTTTTCAGCATGAAGGCCATAAGTAGCTGGAAACATAAGAACTGACTACATCCTAATAAATTCCGAATGATTCCAAGCTTGACGGTTTGATCATTCGGAATTTTTGATTGATACATCCCAAAAGTGGCCGCTACTGAAACGGCATATTATCCTTAACCCACCCTCGGATTTCGGTTGTCAAACCATTAAAAATACAGTAGCTATGCTGTCTACAACAAAACGGCGTAGAAAACAGTAGCTGATTGACGCAGAGAAAACTAAAAAGAGTAACGGAAATTTGCTGTATTAGATCACCGTGAAGCTGAGACAACAAAATTCAACACTTTGTTTTATTGATTTCATTTCTTGAAGTATTTAGCAATACGTCTTTGGTGGAGGCTATTCCGAAACAGGTCATTAGAAAGGCCTTCCGATTCGTCAAAATTATAGCCGGCTTAAATTCCATAATAGTACCCATGTAAAAAGACTACTTATTAAACCATCCTGAGATAATAGGAACCCAATACCGATTATGCAAACACGCTTTCAAATTAATGAAATAAATTGTAGCTTCATGAAAATTGACTTAGCGGAATTACCTTATCAATCAAAATCAAATGGCTATGAAGTCGCTCATTATTAATTTAATATTGTTGGTTGCCTTGTTTGGTACAGCTCCAAGTGCCAACGCTCAAATGTGGATTGCCAAAGAGCCAGAAACATTGCCCGAAAAAAGACATGAAAATGCAATGGCCGAAGCAAACGGAAAATTGTATTTAATAGGAGGTCGCGGTATACATCATGTGAATGAATATGACCCAAAAAAAGATACCTGGAACACCATGGTGGAAACGCCTTTAGAAATGAGCCATTTTCAGGCAGTTTCATTGGATGATAAAATATATGTTCTGGGAGCGTTTACGGGATCTTACCCACATGAGCTTCCGATCCCAAACATTTATATATTTGACCCAAAAGCCAATAGCTGGACAAAAGGGCCAGAAATTCCTACTGACAGACGACGTGGTGCCGCTGGCGCGTTTGCTAGGAACGGCAAGATTTATTTGGTATGTGGTATTCAAGACGGACATTGGGATGGACAAGTAGCTTGGTTTGATGAGTATGATCCCAAAACCAATACCTGGAAAAAATTAAATGACGCTCCCCGTCCTCGTGACCACGTGCAAGTAGCCGTTTACGGAAAAAAATTATATGTTGCTGGTGGTCGACTTTCTACCGCCCGAATCAACCAGGTCCTTAATACGACCATCAGTGAAGTGGATGTTTATGATTTTAGCACTGGAAATTGGTCTACTTTGGACTCTCAAAACAATATACCTACCCAACGCGCCGGAAACACCACCGTGGTGTGGGACCATTTTATATTGGTAATAGGAGGAGAAAGCGGGAACCAAGTGCCAGCGCACAGTGAGGTGGAAGCCTTCAATACCAAAACACAAAGATGGGAAAGGTTTCCATCACTGCATCAAGGACGACATGGCACGCAAGCGGTGATCCTCAAAAACAAGGTTTATATTGCTGCTGGCTCAGCAAACCGTGGCGGCGGTCCTGAACTGAATGATATGGAGGTCATGGAGAAATAAAATGGGTCATCGGCTGTCGATTAAAAACTATTGTACTTTCCTTAATCACATCGTCTTGGCTAGGATAATTATGTCAAATCCTAAAAAATAAAGCAAAACAAAATTCATGTTTCGGATTACTATTTTATTATTACTTATTGTATTCAGTACGAGCTCGTTTGCTCAAAAGCAGGTCTTTACCCATGCGGATACGCTACGTGGGAGTATCACTCCTGAACGTATTTGGTGGGATTTGACCTACTATCATTTGCAAGTAAAGCCTAATCCGGACGATAGTACTTTGGTAGGTAATAATACTATTGGCTACCAGGTGGTATCCCAAAATCAAACCATGCAGCTTGATTTGCAAGAACCTTTACAGATTGACAAAATCTTGCAGGACGATCAGGAACTCACCTACAGACGGGATGGAAATGCGTTTTTTGTAACGCTCAAAAAGAAGCAAGAGGTCGGTAAAAATGAAACCATTCAAGTGTATTATTCAGGCAAACCAAAGCTGGCTGTAAAACCGCCATGGGACGGGGGTATACAATGGCAGTTTGATTCAAACGGTAAAAACTATATCGCCACTTCCTGCCAAGGCTTAGGAGCGAGTGTTTGGTGGCCACTGAAAGACCACATGTACGACGAGCCCGACAGTATGCGCATAAGCGTTACGGTTCCAAACGGGGTCTCGGACGTATCCAATGGGCAGTTGGAAAGTAAGGTCCAAAATAGGGATGGCACCCATACGTTCAACTGGGTGGTTAAAAACCCAATAAACAACTATGGTGTAAACATGAATATTGCCGACTATGTAGGCTGGGAAGAACTATACAAAGGTGAAAAAGGAGATTTAAAAATAAGCTATTACGCCTTAAAACAGGATGTACAAAAAGCAAAGAAACAATACCAACAAGTGCCCATGATGCTAAAAGCATTTGAACATTGGTTTGGCCCCTACCCTTTTTATGAAGATGGCTACAAACTCGTTCAAGTACCCTATTTGGGTATGGAACACCAAAGTTCGGTTACCTATGGTAATCATTTCGAAAATGGTTATTTAGGACGCGATTTGTCGCATACCGGCTGGGGATTAAAATGGGATTTTATTATTATACATGAAAGTGGCCACGAATGGTTTGCCAACAATATTACCTACAAAGATGCTGCTGATATGTGGGTGCATGAAAGCTTTACCAATTACTCCGAAAACCTCTATACCGAATACTATTATGGCAAGGAAGCTGGTGCCGACTATGTCATTGGAACCAGAGCAAATATTGCCAACGATGAACCCATTATTGGTACTTATGGTGTTAACAAGGAAGGCTCTAAAGATATGTATTACAAAGGTGGAAATATGCTGCATACCATCCGACAAGTAATCAATAACGACGAAAAATGGAGACAAATACTTCGTGGGATGAACCAGGCCTTTTATCATCAGACGGTAGACGGTTCACAAATTGAACAATATATTAGCAAGCAATCGGGTTTGGATTTCTCCAAAGTTTTTGATCAGTACCTCCGTGATATTCGCATCCCGACTTTGGAATACCGTATTTCAAAAAATGGCATTACTTACCGTTGGAGCGATGTCGTTGCAGGGTTTAATATGCCCGTCAAAGTAAAAATCAATGGGAAGGATCACCTGTTAAAACCGACTAACAAAGCGCAATATTTAAAAGTTAAAAAACCAGAAAGGCTAGTGGTAGACAGAAATTATTATGTCAACACCCACCACCTTCTTCCCTGATCGGGGAACAGGTCCTGCCACTTATTTACACTCAATGCAAAGCCCTTCAAAGGCAAGTAACCGTTGAAGGGCATGGTATTGCATATTCTATTGATCTTATAGAGCCTGTTTAAATTTTAAACAGGCTCATAATCAAAGTATTATTTCTTTTTATACGTACAAAGGCTATTATCTGCCTTTACGTAGTAAGACTTAAAGTTGGTGGCTTTGGGATCCATGCAGCCTTGCAGGTTCAGTACTTCAATTTTTCTAAACTCGGTAGGGTGACTTTCGCTTTGTAAAGAAATAGTACCATGACTCAATAACTTCCCATTTTGAAATAAGGAAGCATCATGTCCACTTACATTTCCACCACCATATTGTGGGTTTTCATAAGAAAGCACCATTTCGCCATTTACAAAATGCTTAATGAGAGAATCGCCCAACACAAGTACTTCGGCACGTACCCACTGGTCGCCATTATAGGTTTGTGAAGTGGAGTTTATACAATGTTGGGTAACTAGCTTACCATCCATCACCACGTTAGTGCCAGGAGTACACAAGTTACAAGTGGTACGTTTCTTATCATTCCCACCTAGCAACTGGACTTCGATCGAAACAGGAAAATCTTGATCTTTACCCATGGTGGCTGCCGTTTGTCCATGAACCATAATCCCGTTGTTCCGCCATGCCCAGCCTTCGCCTTTGGGTGCTTGCTCTCCCACAAAACGGTATTCGACTGCTACTTTGTAATAGGAAAAATCACCATTATAAAAAATATGACCGTATTTACGCGCATAATCGTCGTATTGATCATAGCTCACTACCATTTTACCATCCTGAACTCTAAAGGTATTTCCAAAATTCTCATTCAGATCGTATCCTTTTATTTTCAGATCCCAGCCATCCAAATTTTTACCGTTGAACAACTGTTTCCACTCTTCCTTATCTGTTTTTTTCTGAGCAAAAGAAACAAATGATACCAACGCCAGAAATAGGCTAAATAGGACTTTCATAAATACTAAATTTTAATTTTATAATTTCAAATTGCATTTGTAACACGAATTAAACATATATAATATTAAAATTCGAACTGCACGCTAAACTTTAATTGGTAATTTGATATTTTTGATACCTTTAAAAGCTAATTCACACACCTACTTTCCCTGATGTCCCAATCCGAAATCGCTATTTTTTGGTACCGTCGTGACCTCCGTCTTTTTGATAATGCCGGACTATACCATGCACTACGCAGCGGACTGCAAGTTTTACCGTTGTTTATTTTTGATACCAATATATTAGAAAAACTGTCTGACGGCACAGATCCCCGCGTGAGTTTCATTTACCAAAACTTACTTTCCTTAAAACAGGAATTGCAAAAAATGGGCTCCGATATAATTATTAAGCTAGGCACACCCATGGAAGTTTGGGAGCAATTAGTAGCAGAATACACAATATCCGCAGTATATACCAATCATGACTACGAAAACTACGCCCTGCATCGGGATGGCCAAATAGCCGCTTTGTTAAACCAGACCAATGTCCCATTCAGGACCTATAAAGATCAGGTAATTTTCGAAAAGAAGGAAGTGCTTTCCGGACAGGAGACTCCCTATACGGTTTTCACGCCATATAGTAGAAAATGGAAAGAGCAATGTAATGCATTTTATGTATCGGCCTATCCTAACGAAAAGTACTTTGACCGGTTTTTAAAAACGGACCCCATCGAAATACCCACTTTGGGGGCAATAGGATTCCAAGAACACAAAAATCTTTTTCCCTCCAAAACAGTATCTGATTCTCTATTGAGTTCCTATGATGAACTGCGCAATTTTCCTTCATTACCAGCAACTTCTAGGCTTGGAGTTCACCTTCGGTTTGGAACTGTCAGTATTCGTGAACTAGCGCAACGTGCTCTTCGGACGAGCAATACTTGGCTCAACGAACTTATTTGGAGGGACTTCTACCATCAAATCATTGCTAATTTCCCGCATATTGGTGAAGGAAAAGCATTTAGACCAGTATATGATCTTATAAACTGGAGAAACAATGAAACCGAATTTAAGGCATGGTGCGAAGGAAAAACGGGATACCCTCTGGTAGACGCAGGGATGCGAGAATTAAACCAAACGGGGTTTATGCATAACCGGGTTCGTATGGTAACTGCCAGTTTCTTGACGAAACATTTACTCATTGATTGGCGCTGGGGTGAAGCTTATTTTGCCGAAAAACTTTTAGACTTCGACTTTGCTGCTAACAATGGTGGCTGGCAATGGGCAGCAGGATCGGGAACCGATGCAGCGCCCTATTTCAGGGTTTTCAATCCAACAGCGCAAGCCGCTAAGTTCGATCCTCAGGGAGAGTATATCAAAAAGTGGATACCCGAACTAAACAGTTTGGAATATCCACTTCCTATTGTTGATCATAAGCTGGCAAGAGAACGTTGCTTAAAGGTTTATAAAATTGCATTAAACAATAATCCGTAAATGGGGCTTATTAATATTTTGAATCCAGCAATTAAACCACATAAACAGCAAGCAGAACCTCAACCTTGTTACAAAATGTAATTTTAATGCTCAGAGCCTTTCAGCTACCTCATCCATTCATTTTCCACCCGCCACAACTTCTACCATATCCTCCGCTTTCAGGTATTTATTTGCCATTTCCATTACTTGCTCGGCCGAGGTAGCACGAATTTTTGCAACATATTGATCATAAAAATCAGTAGGCAAATTATCCAAAATAATGGTCTTTCTCCGGTCAGCGACTTCAAAAGCGGTATTTAGCGAACCAGCCATCTCTCCTGCCATAAAGTTCTTCACGGTTTGCAATTCGTCTTCACTAACCAATTCTGTTTGTAAGCGTTTTATTTCCTTATGAATTTCATCTATGGTTTGTTGGGTAAATTCCTTTTTCACATCCGCACCAATCATAAAATAACCCGCATTCGCCTGACTAACCATGTGGGAAGAAATGCCATAGGTAAGTCCCTTTTCTTCTCTGATATTTTTCATCAGACGCGAGCCGAAATAACCACCCAAAATTTCATTGGTTACCAGCATGGCAAAGTAATCTGGATGCTTACGAGTAAATAAAATTCTTCCGATGCGAATGGTGGATTGTAAGCTATCTTGCTTTTCTACAAGAATTTTTTTGGAGGCATAATTGACTTCAATCGGATGAAGCACCTTATTTTGAATAGGATTGATTTCCAACCCACCCAACGTTTTAGCAATAAGCTCCACTTCAAGCTCAGAAATCTGACCAGCTATAAATACCGTAAAGGCCCCATTTTTTATAAAACTTTGATAATGACTCCGCACTTCCTCTACTCCTACCGCAACGATTTTGGCCTCCAAATGACTTTTACCATAAGGGTGATTCGCGCCAAAAAGTGCCGCTTTAAACGCAACGGCCGCCTGATACCCCGTTTTCTCTAAGTTAACCCGTAAGTTCTGGAGGGTAATGTTTTTTACATCCTCTAATTCTTTTTCTGGAATTATTGCATTTTGAATCAAATCAGAAATAATTTCAGTTACTTCTGGCAAAAAACGAGAAAGGCAATAAACGACGATACCCACTCGATCCGACCCAGTGGACATCTCTGTAAAAGCGCCAATTCTTTCAAATGCATCGCTAATTTGTCCATATGACCTATTTATTGTTCCTTCCATTAGCATTTTAATGGCGAAATAAGCAGCGTTATCCTGAGACTCATACCACGTTCCAGCATCAAAAATACATTCTAGCCGAACAACGGGCTGCTCTCCGATATTTACAATATGCAAGCGGTTACCATTGGCTAACTTTTTGGAGAGGGCCATTGGCAACTGAATAGAATCGATTAGCTGAAAATCGGGGGCAATGGTACGGTCTAATATCATAGGTATATGTAAAAAGCGAATGATACTTGGTAGTACCATTCGCAACGTTAGCATTCAAATATTTAAATTTTCTTAATTGTCGTCACTAATATCCAGCTTTTCGGCTTTATTCAAATGCAATGCCAAGCTTACTCTTAAAGTTTGTGCTAAAGGACTGTTTTGCGTAACAGGAATTAGATAAGCAAAGTCAATGGAGTACTTGTCATTAATATGAACACCAGCTCCTGCCGTAAAGAACCGACGCCCCCCTTTGTTTTTATTCTCCCCAAAATAACCCGCACGGATAGCGAATACATTGTTATACCAGTACTCAGCACCTACTGCAATAGCCACCTCTTCTAGCTCTTCACTAAACCCTCCTTGGGCATCCGAAAAGGAACTAAAAGCTCCAGCAAGAGCACCCTTCGTACTCATTACACTGTCTGGTGTAGGTACCATTAATTTAATGGCATCGATATTAAAATTAAATTTATTGCGACCATCTGGGCTAACACTTAGACCACCGCCGAATCGGAAATTAGTAGGTAAAAAGTTTTCCGAGTTGGCAGCATTACTATAAGATACTTTTCCACCCAAATTCGTAATGGTTGATCCTAATGACCAAGCAAAACTTCCACCGGTATCAAAGTTTTTGTATTCCTTCTTATAAAGTGCGCTAATATCTCCGGCAAATGTACGAGCAGGTTTTGCACTTACATTATTGATTAATGCGGAGCCTGTTAAATCTGAATTAATCCATTTCATGGTTAAACCCATCGAAAAATTCTTACTCAATTGACGGGAATAGGTACCACTAATGGACATCTCCTTGGAAGTAAAATACCCCATTTGATTTCCTAAAGCATCTCGTAAATCCAACTCTCCGTTATTAAAATAATTCACTGAGAACGCAACGGCTTGTCGCTGGTCAATCTTATAATATCCTGTAAGATAACCCAGCCACATATCATCTACCAAGTTTCTTAACCAAGGGGTATAGGATGCCGAAACCCCAAAATCTTTCTTATTGTAAGGTAGTGCAGCGGCATTCCAAAAGGTAGAGGTTACATCAGCTGTAGAGGCCACTCCCGCCTCACCCATAGCGGCATGACGTGCATCCGGAGCAAAGTTCAAAAATGAAATGGGTGCGTGTGGTGTACTTCTTAAATTAGTTTGTGCCTGAACCAAGGAGGAGGTAATAGTCAGGATTAGTATCGTTGATAAACTAACAAAAATTTGTCTCATAAAAATTGGATTAGCGAAGGAAGTGCTTTTTCAGCTTCTTTTAAAAGGCCAAAAATACAATTAAAGATATTTAATATTAAAAAAAATTACGGTTTTATTGATTATCATGGGGTTCTAAACAATTTGCCAGACTTTCTACTCACTGAATTATCTGTCAAGGACTTGATTTCGATGCTATAAATATATAATTGGTTAATGTTCAACTCAGTACTTAAATTTGGAGACTTAACACCTTCTTTAATTTTAGCTGCTGCATTAAAATACTTCCATTTCTCAACGCCCAATATAGCACCTGATACCGACATAATTTTAACCTCCACCTCAATATCATCATTCTCGCGGTCGTGTTCTAGCTCAAAATTCCATTCATTTTGAAAAGGATTTGGATAGACTAACCGGCTTGTAAAACCTATACCATTCCGTTTTCCTACCACAAAACCGAACGTATAATTTGAAAAGTTATTATAGGTATCCCATACTTTTAGAAGGACGGTATAAGTACCCTGAGGTAAATTTTCAAAAGGGAAATAAATGGTTCCATTTTTATAGTTATCCAGATCAGCAACAAAATAATCATTTAATACCAGTTCTAGTGTATCATTTAAAACCGCCGTTAACCGATGGCTCAAATCAGTGTTGGACAAATTCACCCCATTTGCTGTTTCAATTTTTACGAACATATCCGAATCGGGTGTAACGGTATCCCCATTTTTAAAGGAAGGATCATTCAAATAAGCATCTATAGAAACCGTTGAGCCGTTTGGCTCGACACTTGCGTCACCACCCACAAGGAGATTATGTTGTTTGGAAATATCAATGTTTCTTTCCGAATCAACCGCGTAAACACTTATACGGCCTACACCATAGCTAAGACCAATATCCTTCGGAACTACAAATTCTAAAGTAAACAAGCCATTTTTTACACTTACGACTCCTTCGAATATTTTATTCCGATACTCTTTATACTCGACTTTATCTCCTTCGTCACCCAAGGTAGAAAAAGAGGATAATGGGCCAAAAACACTGATAAATGCGGTTCCATTGAAATCATTATCCAGCATGGAATCAGGAGCCATGGTGACGGCACCGTGCATGGTCACTTTTTCTAATGCCCTCATTGTATCCGGTATTGCTTTCCAAGCTATTTCTCTGGATTGCTGTAACAAAACCATACTGGGATCTCCCAGGAGGGTGAAGTTTCTATTCAAGCTACCGACCAAGGCGTTATTCTTAGTAGTTTTAACCAAATCACCCAACCGCTGTACTTCCTGGGTACGTGCCTGAATAGCTTTGTACATGGCACTATTCAGTAAAAAATTAGTACTGGAGTATACGGGACGGGTCGTAATCAAGGCACCGATGGCGGCTCCTTTTGGGCTTAAAACCATTAACTCAGCGCCTGATACCTGAGACAGGTCGTCGTATCTTCCAAAATCGCATGTGGCGGTTACCAGCAACGGTAAATTGTTATTACCCCTTGCGCTTAACATATCCGTAAGGGTAAGTACTTGCTCCTGTGCCCATCCGCTTACGCCCCCATGACCGGTATAGTTGAGTATTAACGATCCCCGGTTGATTGCATTTTTGATTTCCGTATTTACAGCAGGTACCCGTTGGCCATTGCTGACGCTTATCTGTGGGTATGCATCGAGAAATATTTTCTTGGTCAAAAAATCGTCCCCTATCATTTTAGACAGTTGGTCCGCATGGGATTGATGTATTTCGTTATCGCCGTCATCGGCCACAAATTCTATTTTGCTGCGCCAGTTTCCTTTTGAGTCCTGTGAATCGTAGTGAATAAGCTTATCCACCACCACTGCAGCCTCCTGCACCGTTTTAACAGGTAAGCGGCCAATACCAATATCCAGTAAATGATCACCGGCCTGGGACTCAACCCATTCACCTTCCTCCTCGTCTAAAAATCCATAATAATCGTCCGAAGAATAGGTATATACAGGTTGCAATGACTCTCGACTTTCATATACAGGTACCCAAGATTGTCGCTGATACAGCGACTGGTTCTTTAAAATATTCTTATAGTCATAGGTTGCATCTCCAAACAGCAGAACATACTTTAAAGTACCCTCTCCCTTCCTGTAAAGGTGTCGCACAAAATCTCGAATAGCAGTCACATCAGGTTTACCAGATCCGTATTGATTGTATATTTCATGGGTAGTTACTACACTCGTTAGCAGCCCACTTACGTTTTGGCGGTAGTCTGCCAATCGGTTTGCTTCTAGTACAAAATTAGGAGGAGAAATAATCAATAACTCAGCGGTAGCATTTTGATCAATATTTTGATTTTTAACCTGCTGCCAGCTGACAGGAACTTTTGCTTGCGGCAAATTAAAGCCAATGAATTGGCGAAACGTTTTCCCACCGGACAACGTAAACCGCGTGTCATTATTTCCATTGTTTACTATACGGGAAGGAGTATACTTTTTACTTATATCCCAGAGTTGCCAAGCAGTACCAATATTGGAGATGGAATAGGTAAGCGTATCTGTATGATCAGGCACAAAACGATAGACCTGCTGTTGGTTATATCCTAAAAGGGATCGTTTGCTTTGCAGACCAACATAATCCAGAAAAGCCTGAGCCGACAATTGCCCTTTGTTGTCATAATTAATGGAAAGGTTAAAAGGATAACTAATGTCAGTCGTCAAATTCACCTTAAAGGAGCCCTTAAATTGCTGTGCACGTTGGGTATATGTTTGCCCGAATACAGTACCAAAAGTACCCTCACCAATCTTTTGATTGTTACCTGAAACGGCAATATTGGTCGACACCTGCGCAGAAGCAATGGCCGAAAGGCTCACTGTGATAGGCGTTTTCGAAACGATGTTTGTCAGATTAGTAGGGATTACCAGGGCTGAAAGGCCCATATAGTCGCCCCACCATTCACGACCAGAGTGCAACAAATTATACTGTTCCGTTTCATGGTACCAATAGTCGTCGTAGGCCGTAATTATTTGTTTACTCTCCTCTTTCAATAAATTACTTTGCTGTATTCGCTTGCCAGCAGCCCCACCGTGCGTAATAAAATAATAACTCGTGTCGGTATATACATTATTCTGGTGAAAGAGACGGGTAGCGATGCTATCAAATTGCACCACATGGGGACCTTCCGCATAGAAATAGAGTGCATCTTTACTGTCCAAAACGCCATCCTCTTCTCCTATCATGAGTACGGCATTCTCAAGAAGATCTGCCGGCCTGGCTACCTTATTAGCTTGGGGCAACATGGAGCCGCCATTACCGTATATTTTTAAGCTCGTCGGTTTTATGGTTCCAATTTTCCAGCCCAGTTTTTGTAGGGAGCTTGCTTCTATTTTATATATACCCGACTCAGTAATGCCTACTTTTATCCAATCACCACTGCTAAGTACAGCGTTATTTTGCGCAAACGTTATGGTCCCTTGCAAAATCAAGTTAAAAATAACAATGCTAAAAGAAATTAAACGACTTACTTTATTCAGTTTCCACCAATGCATGAGCAGGTATAGTATATAGTCTTTGGCTATTTTTTTCGACGCATAAGACGCGGGTGCGGCGCATGGCTCCTTTTACGAAGCTTCTATTTTGAAAAACGAAATTTGTACCCTCATTAAGGTGCATCAGGAAAACTTTTGTTTCATCGCCATTCACTTCATCGAAGTCCTTAAGGCTGGCATACAATAATCTATCTGCACTGGTAGAAGCTTTTGGGTTACGTGCATAGTTGATTAAAGGCTTTAAAACGGCTACTGGAAAAATGGTGTCACTGAGTACAGGAATTAACAATTCTTGAAAAGTCTGCTTCCATTCCTTACCATGAGGCAACGGTTTTTTTCTCCATTTTGCGGCATGTTTCTCATAAACCCGCAAATGTGCCAGTTCATGCAAATAGGTAATTAAAAAGTTGTAGGGATTTAAATTACCATTCACAGTAATTCGGGGTACAGATCCGGGACGTACCGTGAAATCACCTAGCCTTGTTTGACGGGGACGGGCAATTTTAAAATCAAATCGATGGTTGTTCAATAGTTCCTGACAATAATCTACGGCATTCGCCGGAACGTATTGAGAAAATGAGAACTTTTGGATCATATCTAAAGTAAAGAAAGCCCTATAAAAATAGGGCTTTCAAATTTCAAAACCTGAAATTTCTGACTATTCTACAGTAATAGAATCAACAGCAGTAGTATCAGCAGCAGTAGTATCAACTTCCATTGATTCTACAGATACAGCAGTAGTATCAGCAGCTTCTTCAGCAGGTTTACTAGTACAAGATGCAAATGCTACCATCCCGGCAACAAAAGCGAAAGCAAATAATTTTTTCATTTCTTATGGGTGTAATTATGGTTCGCTACAAAGGTAATAGATAAGAAATCACAAATCCCAACCTTTTGGATTGTATTTTTCTAAGAACTTAAAATTTCCTTAGAAAACTATTGACTCTCTTGGTTTTATCCAATTAATAATTCCAAAATCGCATTAAACTTGTTCAAAACTTGCATTGAAGGACTTTACCGCGGCAGCGATTTCTGGTAAAAGGCTCTGTTTTTTTTCAATACCATTGCCCACTACGATTACATCTGCTCCTGCCTCTAGTGCTATATATGCTTTTTCATAGGTATTGATTCCGCCACCCACAATGATGGGAGCTTCCACTGCCTTACGAACGGACTCAATAACTTCCTTTGGAACAGGGTACTGCGCACCGCTTCCCGCATCAAGAAACATAAATCTTAACCCCAATAATTCTCCCGCCATGGCGGTGCAAGCCGCGATAGCGGGCTTATCGCGAGGGATGGGAGTAGTGTTGCTGATATAGGAAACAGTAGTTAATCTGCCGCTCTCAATAAGCATATATCCTGTGGGTAAAACTTCCAATCCACTTTTCTTCAAAAGAGGAGCTGCAATTACCTGTTGTCCTATCAATAATTCCGGATTTCGGCCAGAAATAAGTGACAAAAGTAATATTGCATCCGCTGCCCCGTTGATATGCAAACTGCTACCAGGAAAGAGAATAACCGGAATATTGGTACTTTTATGAATTAAATCAATAAGAATTGAGAAGGAATATTCGGTAATTAAGCTACCACCCAAAAAGAAGTAATCCACCTGATGCTGTACTGCGTAATCAAGAAAATCAGGAAATTTATCTATATCAACTTTATCGGGATCAAGCAAAACCGCAAAAGATCGCTTTTTTGCCAGCCGATTGGATAGTAGCTCTTGCTCAATTTTATTGTTTATATTTTTCATTCGATATTTGGTCATCGGCAATATAATTCATTAGCTTTTTACGTGCCCATCCAACAGCTAATGTCCAACCTATGCTTTGAATTGCCTTAACGACATCTTGCGTGCCTTTTTTTATAAACTGACTCTTCTCTGGAGCAGCTACTACTTTTTTGGGTGCTTTGGTTTTGGCTTTTGGTAAAACAGCATTCATAACTACATACGTAGTAGCTACAATACCCCCAATCACCAAAGCTTGTTTTCCATAACCAGTAGCGTTAGACTTAAGTCCTTCCCACTGCTCCTCGAGCTTACCTTTGTAAAGTTCCACTTCCATTTGGAGATCTTCTTTCTCTACAGCTGTGTTTGAGGAAAAAGGTTTACTCGAAATTTTCTTATTTGATTCTGTCGATGAATTCATTTCAAACCTTGTTTACAATTGAAAAAGGCCAAACTTTTTAATTATCTCAAAATTAATAATTCAAGATGATTTATTTGCCTTAGAAATTAATTTATAAATCTTTTGGTTTCATTACCAGACTTACCATAAAAGCCAGTACATTTTTAACTTGTTTTTTAAATACAATCCAAATGACTATTTTAAGTATCATAAGGCCTAATAGAATTACAAACCCGAGGTACTCGCTTTCCAGTTTTTCATTCAGATAATGCCCTATCATGACCATTGCGAGCATAATAGCTACTAAAAATATACCAAACAGTAGTACAGCATAGACCGCTGTAATAACTGCTCTCTCGATCCTACTTCTAGTTTCAATTTTAAAAAGATCTAGCCTGCTTTCTAAATACTTAAAAAGGGTATCCTTAATTTCATCCAGTTGATTAATCATATTAAAGTTTAGTTGTTGTGAAAATGGCTCTATAATTATGAAGTGTATCGTTTAGCCTTCAACCAATCGTTAATCCAAAAACATACCTAATACAGAAGAAACGATTGTCATTATCAACCCAAAAAACAATGCGGATATAAAACCGTCAATACTAAATCCATCAACCAAATAGGCCCCTATTAATATGATAAACACGTTTACCACAAAATAAAACAAACCTAATGTTAGAATGGTAACTGGGAGGGCTAGTATTTGGAGTACGGGCCTGATAAATGTATTAAGGAGACCTAATACAATGGCAACTATTACTGCGGTAACCGTTGACTCTACGTATACTCCTGGGACAACATTGGCTGCAACCAAAATGGCCAAGGTACTGATTAAAAGACGGATAATTAACTGCATATGGTGATCGGGGCTTATGAGTGTCTACTACGAAGTACGCTAATTACCTCGTCTAAGTCAATATTTTTTTGTTCCAATAATACCAATAAATGAAATAATAGGTCAGAAACCTCCCCCTTAAACAGGTCGTCGTCGTTATCCTTAGCTTCTATCACAACTTCTACCGCTTCCTCCCCTACCTTTTGGGCGATTTTGTTAATACCCAGATTAAAAAGACTGGTAGTATAGGACTTTTCACTAGGATTTAGCTTTCTTTCTCTGATAACATTTTTCTGAAGATAGTTTAAAAATGCTGCTTCTCCCCGGTTGTTATCGCTAGTAATACTTTCGTTAAAGCAAGTATCCGCACCCGTATGGCACGTAGGCCCAGCTGGTCTTGCCTTAATTAAAATGGTATCATGATCACAATCCACCAAAACTTCCTTCACAAACAAAAAGTTACCAGAAGTTTCTCCTTTGGTCCAAAGACGATTTTTGGTTCTACTAAAAAAAGTAACTGTCCCTTCTTTTTCTGTTTTTAGCAAGGCCTCTTCATTCATATAACCAAGCATTAACACCTTATCCGACTCCACATCCTGAATAATGACGGGAACCAGCCCGTCTACCGACTTTTTAAAGTCTACTTTTGAAAGAACTGATTTCATTGTATATCTTAATTGCTATTTAAATCCTATTTATTAAACTGCCAAACAAACCCTCATTCAAAGAGTATACTCAAATGTTTCTTCTCATTGGCAAATCCTTTTCCGAGAGATAATTTTTAAGGTCTGGTATGGTCATTTCCTTGAAATGAAATATACTTGCAGCCAAACCAGCATCTGCTTTTCCCTTGGTAAATACGTCATAAAAATGCTCCATATTACCGGCACCGCCGGAAGCAATTACCGGAATATTCACACTTCCTGAAATTTCGGAGGTTAAAGCCAAAGCAAAACCATCTTTGGTTCCATCCGTATCCATGGAGGTCAATAGTATCTCGCCAGCACCTCTTTGTTCTACCTCCTTGGCCCAAGGAATTGTTCTCAAATCAGTAGGTTTTCTGCCCCCGTGTGTATGTACTACATGCTCCCAACCATTGTCGGTTTCAATGTATCTGGTATCGATAGCCACCACAATACATTGGCTACCAAATTCCAATGAAAGCTCATTAATTAGATCAGGATTACGCACGGCAGAAGAATTGATAGAAATTTTATCTGCTCCAGCATGTAACAATGCTGAAACATCTTCTTTTGAGGAAATTCCGCCACCAACTGTGAAAGGTATATTGATGGTTTGGACTACTCGTTTTACAAGTTCTATAAAGGTAGACCTGCCGTCAACCGTGGCGGTAATGTCCAGGTATACGAGTTCGTCAGCACCCTGAGCGGCATACATCGCACCAAGCTCCACAGCATCCCCGGCATCGCGCAAATTTACAAAATTCACCCCTTTTACGGTTCGGCCATCTTTTACATCCAAACAAGGAATTATTCTTTTTGTCAGCATAATTTAGTCAGTAATAAAAGAGCGCAGATCTGATAGTTTAATACGATTTTCATAAATGGCTTTTCCAATAATTACACCGTATATATTCATTTCAGCCAAACGTTCTACATCCTTTAATTCGCTTACGCCTCCACTGGCTATGATATGGAGAGCAGGACATTTATCTTGTATATTTTGGTACAAATCGAAAGAAGGCCCTTGTAAAAGGCCGTCCTTAGCAACATCTGTACTGATGGTATACTGTACACCCTTTTCTACATATTTCTCAATAAAATCGTAAACCCAAAGTTCAGTCCCTTCTTCCCAACCACTCACTGCCACTTTTTCGTTTTTAGCATCTGCACCTAAGATAATCATGCCACCCCCATATTTGCTAAGCCATTCCTCAAATAAATCGGGTTGTTTTACTGCAACACTCCCTCCTGTCACTTGTTTGGCACCATTCTCAAACACAATTCTTAAATCCTCCTCTGACTGAACACCTCCCCCGAAATCAATATGCAATTTAGTTTTAGAAGCAATTTTTTCAAGAACTTTCCAATTGATTACTTTTTTGGCCTTTGCACCGTCCAAATCCACTAAGTGTAGTCGTTTCAAGCCAGCATCTTCAAATTCCATTGCTACTTCTAGCGGATTTTCATTGTAAATTGTTTTTTTGCCATAGTCACCCTGAGTAAGTCGTACGCACTTACCCTCTATCATATCAATGGCCGGAATTATTTCTATCATCTTTTATTGTATCAAAAAGTTCTCTAAAATCTTTTGTCCGGCGTCGCCACTGATTTCGCAATGAAACTGGGCTGCCGAAAAATTATCCTTTTGAAGTAGCGCACTGAAAGGATTAATATAGTCACAAGTTGCCACCGTATACGCACAAACAGGAGCGGCATAGCTATGTACAAAATACAAATAAGCATTGTCTGCCAAGCCCTCCGTAAGTTTTGATTGGTAGTCGGTAATGCTGTTCCAGCCCATATGTGGCACTTTCATACCTGGGCTTGCTGGAAACCGTTTAACGTCTACATCAAAAATGCCCAGACAGTCCGTATTATTTTCTTCTGAAAAGCGACACATTAACTGCATCCCGATACAGGTACCAAAAACCGGCTGCGTGAGGGTAGGGATTAGCAAATCTAGCTTTTTGGCTTTTAAATAACTCATGGCGGTACTCGCTTCACCTACGCCCGGAAATATGACTTTATCCGCCGAACGTATCTCCTCCTCGTCGTCGGTATACAAGTAACTGATCCCCAAGCGATCCAAAGCATACATGACCGACTGCACGTTACCAGCATTATATTTTATGATAACTGTTTTCATTTCAATACATTAATTTCTTCCAATGGCGTACTATCTGTTTGATCTCACCATTCCATTTCAACAAAAATGGCTTAATTTTGGTAAATAAAAAAAGCCCGATTCAAATGAATCGGGCTTCTGGGATACTATGTATTCAACCTTATTACAACACTACTTGCAAAAACATATCATCCAAGACGCCCCTAAGCCGAATGACTTTGATGTAATTGAGGATATGTTTCAGATTTTAACATGTTGCAAAAGTAGGCAAATATTGAGAGTATTAGACAGTTTTAGAGCAATAAATTTATTAAAATTTCCTTAGAATAAGATTGAATTCTACACAATAACCATTACAAAGAATTTAATTACTTGATCGCCAATTAAGCCAAACTAGTTCTGTAGATTACTAAGTATACCTTAACAGCAATGATTTTGTAGGAAGACTTCTATTATTAGCAACTAGAAAGTTCGTCTCCATTAGGAAATCGTTTTTGGAAAAATAAAATCGATGATTCCAAATGACCTTATCACGACTTTTTTGCTACTGCAATAGGTGGTCGGCTTCTGGCGGTCGAGTCTTTCCTGAAACGATTTTCAAACTGATTGTGGGTTTCGACTCTTTGATAACAACGGTCTACCTACAAAACCAGTCGTGCGTAAGATCTGCTACTCACCAACCGTAATGAAGTCCTTTATTTTTATACCGATTTTAAAACTTGATTAAAAAATAAATATGTGAGATTTCATAAAACTAAAAAATCCTCTTAACATTTTTACATCTTCAATTCCCATAAACCCAAAATCTATGAAAACTCAGTCCCCATTTTATGTGCTTTTTTTCATAGTAATCATTTTAACTGTTGCATTTATCCCCCAAGTCAATATGCCTGACCGCCTTTTTAACGCACACGAAAAATTCAAAGAAACCAGTCTGACACAACGTCGCTTCAAACAAAAAGATATCTTACCGCTTATTGCTAAAAGGGCTAATAATCCACTCTACAAAATTGAAAAAGTCGGCGAATCATTTGAAGGACGTGCCATTCAAATGTTAAAAGTAGGTACTGGTGCCAAAAAAATATTACTCTGGACTCAAATGCACGGTGACGAACCAACAGCTACGATGGCTAGTTTTGATATCTTTAATTTTTTGGAAGGTAAAAATGATGGTTTTGACGATTTCCGCAAAAAGCTTTTGACCAATACCACCTTGTATTTTGTCCCCATGCTCAACCCCGACGGAGCCGAACGTTACCAGCGGCGCACCATGCAGGGTATTGACATGAACCGGGATGCAGCAGCCCGACAAACGCCCGAAGCTAAAATCCTGAAAGGCCTTGTTGATAAACTCAAACCTGACTACGGCTTTAACCTACACGACCAAAGTCCACGGTATTCGGCGGGACGCAGTTCAAAAGTGGCTACCATCTCATTTTTGGCAACGGCTTACGACTATGACCGTAATATCAACCCCGTAAGGGAGCGCTCTATGCAGCTGATTGTGGGTATGAATAAAATTCTACAAAAATATATACCCGGACAAGTTGCCCGATATGCCGACGATCATGAACCTCGTGGCTTTGGGGATAATGTTCAAAAATGGGGTACTACCTTAGTCCTCATTGAGTCGGGTGGCTATGTGGGAGATCCCGAAAAACAGTATATCCGCAAGCTCAACTTCATGGCGATACTGTCATCCTTGGAAACCATCGCCGACAATTCCCTTACCAAAGAAAAAAGGGATGCCTATTACGACATTCCTGAAAATGGGAAATGGCTGTATGACCTTGTAGTACGCAATGCCTCCGTACGCCAGTCTGGAAAAACGTTTACCACCGATTTAGGTATCAACCGGAACGAGGTTAGTTATTCCAATGCGACTAAGTTTTTCTATTATAGCAAAATTGAGGACTTTGGTGATTTGCATCCGCAATATGGCAGCGAGGAAATTGACGCTACTGGGCTCACCCTTGAAAAAGGAAAAGTATATCCTACGGCCTTGAAAAACATTAGTGCAGTAAGTCAACTAAACGCCTTGAATCTTTTAAAAGAGGGCTATACCTATGTCAGACTTTCAGCCGATAGCAACAGTAGGGCTTTGGGCATTTACTTTACTACCACCCCGCTTCACATTCTCAGAAACGGACAAGCCGCTCCTTCGGGAGTACCTGGCTTAGGAAATACGGCCACCTTTATCCTTAAAAAAGGAAGTAAGGTAAAGTACGCCGTCATCAATGGTTTTGTATATGACTTAGATAAATTCGAAAAACAGGAAGGTGCTAATGGGATTGTGGAGTAAGAGTTTGAAAGTTATCAAGATGTTTATTATCGTGTTTGGTACCATTCTTCTAGCTGGCTTTGCCACCCCAAGTTAATGCCAGCTAGGAGTATTACTCCCAATAAACTGAATATGGATGTCAAAATCAGAAAGTTAAACCAGGGTGCTAAGCCAATCATCAATACTGTTTTTGGTAGCAAAATCAATAATAAGATAACTATTGATCTTAAAACTGGGCTTGCCATCTCTTTAACATTGAAAGCTGGAAATACCCTTGTCCATTTCCAAAATGGTTGGCATATCAAAAAGAGGACTAAAGCAATTAACGGCCCTCCAAAACCGAATATAGTACCAGGTAGAAAACTCTCAAATTTACCGGCAATATGTTGGCTATAATTAGAAACATAGTATCCTAATCCCGTTGATATAAGAATAACTATAATAGTCCAATTTAACTTTTCACCAGTCCAGTATTTCTTGGAATTCGCCATTAATGCCCCAAAAGCGAGCCGAAAGGCTTGTTTTCGGTAACTCCATTGTATTTGTCGCATTCCTTTTACACCTCCTAGGTTTACGATAGTCGTTTGAAGCGCCCCTTCAAAATCTTGCCCTGCCTCCATTTGATCTTGAATACTTAGGGCACTATGGTCTGCCATTTCACGTAAAAGATCGGGCTCTACCAGCCCATTTTCCCAAGAAAGCTGTTCTTCGATTTCATAGTATTGTGAAGTAGTAATTTTCATGTTGCTCTCAGAATTTTAGGTTAAAGAAACATCTGGATTTAGTATTTGTTGTAATTGTTGGATATAGGATTCAATCTGCGAAAGTCTGCTGACTGCATTACCCTGCTGGTTTTCCGAAATGGCGTAATATTTCCGAACACGGCCGTCCACCACTTCGGTATGCGTCACCAAAATCCCCTCGCCTTCCAATTTATGTAGTGCTGGATAAAGGGCACCTTCGGTTACACGGATCTCTCCTTCGGTAAGTTGTTTCACCTTTTGGCAAATTTCATAACCGTACATTTTCTCGTTATCTGTTAATAACTTCAAAATGATGGCGGACAAACTTCCTTTTAACAATTGATTGGTAGTACTCATATTTCAAATATATCAAAAAAACCTATACCTAAGAATTGGAGGTATAGATTTTTTCTACACGAACCTTACAATTACACATTATCAAAAAATTGATTTTAGTCAAAAAATATAACATTTTGAATATCGAAACTGAAAATCAAACTACGTATACGAGCAAGAGAGCCTAAAATCACTATAAAAAACCAATAAAATACAAAATACAAGTTTAGGTAGTTAACTTATGTTGTTTTTGTGTATAAATACTTGATTTACAGCAAAGCCCCTATTTTTAAATAACTGAGCCATAACAATGGCTTAACACTAAGGTAATATTGCGAATCTACTTTTGTGGCATCAAATAATGACACCTAAAAAGATGACGAACAAATTACTCACAATTCTATTTTTCTTTGTTTCTGCAACTTACGCTTTCGCCCAGACAGGAACTATCAAAGGAACAATCATTGACTCTCAGAATAAAGAAGCGGTAATAGGCGCCAGCGTAATTCTCAAAGGAAGTACCCCTCCAGTAGGAACTTCAACCGACGTGGAAGGGAATTTTGAAATTACAGGTGTGCCAACCGGTGCCCAAACCGTAGTAGTAACTTATGTTTCCTACAAATCAAAAGAAATAGAAATTACGGTTTACCCGAACCAAGCGGTATTGATCAATACAACCATAGAAGAAGACGTTGCTAATCTTGCAGAAGTAAAAATCGTAGGTCAACGCCAAACTTTTACGGATGTTTCAGTAATTACGGAAATCAAACAAGCAGAACAAATAGCGGTGGGTATTTCAGCCCAACAAATTCAGAAATCGCAAGATCGTGATGCTTCACAAGTAATACGCCGCGTACCAGGTGTTTCTATCCAAGACGACAGATTTGTAATTATCCGTGGTTTGAGCGAGCGTTACAACACCGTAATGCTAAATGATGCCATCACACCTTCCTCAGAAGTAGATGTAAAGTCCTTCTCATTCGACCTTATTCCAAGTTCATCCATCGACCGGATGCTTATCTATAAGTCTGGCTCGGCTGAATTACCTGGGGAGTTTGCAGGTGGAATTATCAAAATATATACCAAAACAGTACCCGACAACAATGGTTTAACAATAAGTCTGAATACTGGATTTAGAAACGGGACAACTTTCAATAGCGTAAATGACTACCAAGGTTCTTCACTGGATTGGCTCGGTTTTGGAGCTGGTGAACGTATATTACCGACTAATTTCCCAAAAACATCGACGTTATTAAACGAGAACACGCCATCAGAAAACAGCTTGAATGCGTTTCGTAACCTTCCAGAGTTTTATACCTTAAAAAACAAGAACGTTACGCCAGATTTAAGAGCCTCACTTGGTTATAATAGAAAATTCTACATTGGAGATCGTAAGCTAACCACGTTTAACAATATCAATTATTCTTCTACTAACCAATCGATAAAAAACACGCAGTACAGATATTTGAACTTTAATGAAACGGAGCAAAAATCTGAAATTCAGTCGAACTATAATGATCAGATGTACCAACAAAATGTGCGCTTAGGAGTACTTTCCAACTGGGCATTTATCATTAATCCAAATCATAAAATTGAATTTAGAAACTTGTTCAACCAGCTTTCTAATAAGGAAACTAACTTCCGTCAAGGTTTTACCACAGACAACAGCACTGAGATTCAAAACTATGCTTTCCGTTATGAATCCAAGAGTATCTATTCGGGGCAGTTAGGTGGTACGCATGAATTATCAGGAGCTACTACTCTGAAATGGCTTGGCGCTTTTGGACTTACTCATCGCGACGAACCCGATTATAGAAGATATATTTCTAGTCGTGCAATTGGTTCTAACGATCCTTTTAAAGTAGAACTAGTACCAGGAAGTAATGCCAGTTTAACACGTGGAGCACGTTTCTATTCGACTTTGAATGAATATACCAGCTCATTCCGTACGGACTTTGAACATAGAATAGAGAGAAGTGCTTACGAAGGGGATGAAAAAATGCAGATCAAACTTCGTGCAGGAGTTTATGGTGAATATAAAAACAGGGCCTTTAATGCACGTTGGTTTAACTTAACAAGTACAACAGGTGTATCAAGCGAGCTTTTATCGTTACCTGCTAACCAGCTCTTCAGTTCTGAAAACTTGGCCGCCAACAAGCTATACTACGCCGACAGAACGAACTCGGATGACCGCTACGATGCACAAAGCACCCTTTTAGCTGGTTATGTTGGTAGTTACATTCCCTTCACCACCAATTTCAACGCCTCATTTGGAGTAAGATTAGAAAACAACGTTCAGAAACTACAAAGTCGTGAGCGCGGAGCGGGTGCCAAAATAAACGTTAACAATCCAATTTTCAGGGTATTACCATCGGCTAATTTTGCTTACAATTTCACTGAAAAATCACTTTTACGTTTAGCATATAGTGTTTCTGTTAACCGTCCAGAGTTTAGAGAACTTGCTCCTTTTACTTATTATGACTTTAACTTTGATGTTTCGAGAGTAGGTAACCCAAACCTTAAAACTCCTTCGATCCAAAACGTAGATTTGAGATATGAAATATATCCATCACCAAGTGAATTGATATCATTTGCAGTATTTTACAAGCATTTTACCAACCCTATTGAAGCGACCATTAGATATGCAGGTTCTGGAATCTCGTACTATGTAGACAACGCTGAAAAGGCTTACACCGCTGGTGCAGAAATGGAAATTCGCAAATCATTAAAAGGCATTACACCTAGCAACTTCGTTGATAACTTAACCCTGCTATTTAATGCTTCTGTAATCCACAGTAACGTATTAACTGGTTTTTCAAACCAAGAAAATGACCGTCAGTTACAAGGGCAGTCGCCTTACTTGATCAACACTGGACTTTACTATAACGATGTAAATCGCGGATGGCAAGTAAATGCATTATACAATGTAGTGGGTAGAAGAATCTTCTTGGTAGGTGATAATGATGCGCAGCCAACAGTTTATGAAATGCAACGTAATGTAATTGACCTAAACGTTAGCAAATCAATCGGAGAACACCTTGAAATTAAAGTAGGTATTCAGGATTTATTGAACCAACCATATCGATTAATCCAAGATAGCAACCGCGACAAGAAAATTACAGAAGTTGACGAAACTTACCAGACTTACCGCAAAGGAAGTTATTCAACTATCGGACTTACATACAAATTTTAATACACCCAATTTTTTAGATAGACAATTAAACAGTTTGATTTTATGAAAAAGGCAAGCAAAATATTTAGCCTATTAGTAATGGGAATCTCAGTTTTTGGAGTAGTTTCCTGTAACAATACGAGCGATGATGATGAGATAATCGTTCAACCCGTTGGAGAAGCAAAAGTTGTTTCTGGAACCATTACCGAGAACACAACATGGACTGCAAATAATCAATATTTACTTTCGGGTTTCGTATACGTTGCAAGTGGTGTAACACTTACTATCGAGCCAGGAACCATCATTAAAGGTGATAAGCCTACCAAAGGATCGTTACTTGTACTTCCTGGCGCTAAGTTAATGGCTTCTGGAACTATGGAAAATCCAATCGTATTTACATCTAACCAAGCTGTTGGCCAACGTGCCGCTGGTGACTGGGGTGGTATCGTATTATTAGGAAAAGCACCTGTCAACAAACCCAACGCAGTAGTTGAAGGTGAAAACAAATCGGTATTCGGTGGAACAGACGCAGCAGATAACTCGGGAACATTAAAGTATGTTCGTATCGAATTTGCAGGTATCGCTTTTGAAACGGATAAAGAAATCAACGGACTTACATTTGCTGGTGTTGGTAGCGGAACTCAAATCGATTATGTACAGGTATCATACAGCGGAGATGATTCATACGAATGGTTTGGTGGTACGGTAAATGCCAAACACTTGATCGCTTACCGTGGTTTGGATGACGATTTTGATACAGATAACGGATATAACGGTCGTGTACAATATGGCTTCGTTTTGAGAGACCCAAAAGTAGCTGACCAAGCTGGTGACTCAAACGGTTTTGAATCAGATAATGATGGGTCAGGTTCTACTGCAACTCCTCAAACTTCTGCCAAATTTGCAAATATTACCATTGCAATGGCTGATGGAGACGTGGATACCAAGTTTGCTTCTGCAATGCGTATTCGTCGTAACTCTGCTGTATCTGCTTATAACAGCTTATTTACAGGTGCTTGGCCTCGTACTGGCCTTCGTGTTGAAAACGATTTGACTATTGCAAATTTTGTAGCAGGTACTATGCAAATGCAAGGTGTAGTTTTGGCTCTTTCTGGTACACAATCAGCTGGTGCTGTTGAAGGAGTAACACAAGCTGCTTTCTTAGCTTCAAATGCTAAAAATATGGTTTCGGCTCAGGCTGATTTGAAACTTGCAGCTGGATTTAACTCGATCACTGCACGCCCAAGCATGTTACCACAAACAGGTTCTCCATTGTTAACTGGCGGAACTACACTTCCAGCTGGCTTTGATGCTACCACTTATGTTGGTGCATTCTCAACAACTGACTGGACTGCAACTTGGACAAATTTTGATCCTCAAAATACAGATTACGAACTCAAAAAATAATTTCAAAAAACTTAAATAATTGGTGTCAGAATACCGAAAGGCCGGAGGCAATTGCTTCCGGTCTTTCTTGGTTTTATACTAAACCTTTCATTTGATTCAACCGAATTTTGTTTTACTGACTGAATTAAAATATATTAGTCGATATTTTTGTCTTGACAACTATTACATTAAATACTATTTACTCAATTTTATAAATAATGTCTGAATTTCTGGCATACCTTCAATTAGGATTCGACCATATTACCGACTCAAAAGGTTACGATCATATTCTCTTTATTATTGCTTTGTGTACCATTTTTACCTTAATTGATTATAAAAAGGTTGCTATTCTGGTTACTGCATTTACATTAGGGCATTCCATCACACTGGGGTTATCCACTTTAAATATCGTTCGTTTTGACCCCGCTCTCATTGAGCTACTGATTCCTATCACGATACTGATCACTGCATTTACCAATTTTTTCTACAAACCAGAAAAATTCTCGTTTCGTACTAAACCCAAGAAAAATACAACTAGGTATGTCATGGCTTTGGTATTCGGACTAATACATGGTATGGGCTTTTCCAATTATCTACATGCATTATTAGGCCATGAAGTAGATATCATGATACCCTTATTAGGTTTTAATTTAGGTCTGGAAATTGGCCAACTACTCATCGTTTCCGTTTTCTTATTGATTGGATTTTTGGGAATTGAGATATTACGCATTCCAAAGACCACCTGGAACCTTATTTTGTCTGGGGTTATTGCTGGAATGGCACTTTCCCTTATCATTGAAAATGAATACCTCATGAACCTTACCCTCTTTGCCGCACCTTGAAATCATATATATATATATCAATAATTAACCAACATGAAAAAAATCTTCCTACTATGGATGGTAGCCGTAATAACGCATAGCGTTTCGGCTCAAAAATTACCTGCCTCATCTAACTACAAAGCCAATGACCGCTTTGAACAGTTAGGCACCACATTACCTACTCCCAATACATACCGAACCGCCTCTGGTGCTCCGGGTCGGGAATATTGGCAACAACGCGCCGACTATGATATTAAGGCAGAATTGGACGATGACAAACGTAGAATTACGGGAACAGAAACCATCACTTATTTCAATAACTCTCCAGATGAGTTGAAGTACATATGGCTTCAATTAGAGCAAAACCTTTTCAAAAAAGAGGGTATTGCAGGGATGTCGAGAACGGGGTCTGTAAGTTCTAAGGGTATGTCAACCAGCCAGCTAGCTGCGCTCAACAATGGCAGAGGCTCAAAACTTGACCCTAATACTGAATACGGATACGAAATAAAATCTGTAAAAGACAAGTCAGGAAAACCACTTAAATACACCATCAATAATACCATGATGCGCATTGATTTGCCCGCATCGGTAAAGCCTGGAACCAGTCTTGTGTTTTCTGTTGATTGGGCCTACAACATCACGGAATATTATGGCCGTAGTGGCTATGAGTTTTTTCCAGAAGATGGTAACGCCGCCTATTTCATAGCGCATTGGTTCCCTCGTTTAGCTCCCTACGACGATGTGAACGGCTGGAACCACAAGCAGTTTTTGGGGCAAGGTGAGTTCGCTTTAATCTTCGGAAATTATAAAGTCGAAATCACAGTACCCGGCGACCATGTAGTAGCAGCAAGTGGCGAATGCCAAAACTATTCTCAGGTATTAACAAGTACTCAGAAAAAACGATTAAAGGAAGCTGAAAACGCCAAAGATCCCGTGGTGATTGTTACCCAAGAAGAAGCGGAAAAGGCTGAGAAGAGAGAAAATAAAAATCCGGGTAAAAAGACCTGGATTTACAAGGCAGATAACGTGCGTGACTTTGCATTTGCAAGTAGCCGTAAATTTATTTGGGATGCCAAACAAAGCGATGTGTACAGCAACGGAAAGAGGATATGGAGTATGTCGTTTTATCCAAAAGAAGGTAATCCACTTTGGGGCCAGTACTCTACGCGTGCAGTAGAGCATACCCTCATCTCTTATGGTAACCGTACGTTTGAATATCCTTACATGATTGTAAATACCGACGAGCGCCAATGGGCTTGGATGGATGAAGGTTTAAATACATTTTGCCAATATTTGGCAGAAAAGGAATGGGATTTCAATTACCCTACCCGTCGTGGTGAGCCCAACCAGATAACAGACTATATGTCTTCGGACCCAAGTATGCTTTCTCCTATTATGACTTCGGCAGAAAACGTAATAGGTCTTGGACCAAACGCTTATGCAAAACCTGCTACTGCACTTAATATTCTACGTGAGACGGTCATGGGCCGTGAATTGTTTGACTATGCCTTTAAGGAATATGCCACTCGATGGAAATTCAAAAGCCCTACCCCTGCCGACTTTTTCCGCACGATGGAAGATGCCTCAGGCGTAGATCTGGACTGGTTTTGGAAAGGTTGGTTCTATGGTACCGAACCTGTTGATCAAGATTTGGTAAGTGTAGATTGGTTCAGTGTGGATACCCAAAACCCCGACATTGAAAAGGAATTGGCCCGAAAAGAAGATGCAGCTAGAAAGAATACGGTTAGTAAAATGCGTGATAGTAAGACCCAAGACCAAACCGTGGTTGCTAAAGATCCTACCATGAATGACTTTTACAATACGTATGACCCCTTTAAAGTTACTGCCGCAGATCGTGAGAAATATGAAAAATACATGGCTAGTTTGAGCGAAAGCGAAAAGGATTTGATCAAAGAAAATACCAATTTCTATACCCTTTCGGTAAAAAACAAAGGGGGGTTAGTTATGCCCGTAATCGTCAAAATGGAATTTGAAGATGGCACGGACTCTCTTGCATATTTTCCTGCTGAAATTTGGAGGTTCAATGATGCAGGTGTTTCCAAAGTAATTACTACCAAGAAGAGAGTGGTTCAATGGACGCTAGACCCATACTCAGAAATTGCGGATATCGATACAGAAAACAACGCATTCCCAAGAATAGCCAAACCTACTCGCTTTGAAATTTACAAGCAACAAAGCAGAGGCCGTACCCTAAATCCAATGCAGCAGGAAGGTGCTGGCAAAGCAGGCGGTGCTACCAAAAATTAGGATATTTACCCCTAAAGTAAAAGCAGAAAAGCATCTCGAAATGGAGATGCTTTTCTGCTTTTATACCATTTAGTTCTCCAAAAGCCTGCCGAATCT
>CAXBLH010000002.1:0-47398 GCA_963976315.1 uncultured Dyadobacter sp. | reverse complement strand
TTTCTTAACACTGCGCCACCACCTGCGAAATCAGGAATAGGTACATTCAGCAAAAGATCCGTTGTATTCTTTTTGTATACATCAATGGAGGCGTTCAAACGGCTTTGGAACAAACCAATGTCTACCCCTGCGTTATACTGAGAAGTTGTTTCCCAGGTCAAATCTGGATTACCATAACCCAAAGGACGCGATCCTGGGGTTAAAGATTTACCATCAAACGGATAGCCGCCAGCAATGTTTACACTGGAATAAGTAGAATAAGGGGCAATGTTTTGATTTCCTACTTGTCCCCAGCCAGCACGAAGTTTCATATTACTAATGGCGCTGCTACCAGCAAATACCGGTAATGAGGACAGGTTATAAGCCAAGGCAACGGAAGGAAAAATACCTACGTTTTTACCATCACGGAAACGCGAGGACTTATCTCTACGAACGGTACCAGTTACAAACAAAGCATCGTTATAAATATACTCCGCACGACCCATCAAAGACTCAATACCGGTTTTGTTATAATCATTGGACAGGTTCTTGCCCGCTGCTAACTCGGCCAGATAAAAGCCGCTAGGTACCAAAAAGTTAGTAGCCGAATAGCCATTTCCGCTAAAATCATTCTGCTGGATTTCGTATACCCCCGTCACTTTTACATTATGCTTTCCAAAAGTCTGGTCGTAGGTTAAGATATTACTCAGCTGTACACCGGAGCTTCTACCACTATTATAAAATGCGGCGGGGAACGGCGGGGTAGTGAGGTATTTTTCATAAGAAGTATTAACAGTACCCAATCCACCTACTGCGTTATAACTAAAATGGTCGTTAAATTTATAAGATATATTAACGTTCGCATTCAGCTTATCACTGTTACTGTCCAAATTTCTGGTTAACATATCCGCAATAGGATTGTAGCCTAAGTGAGCCAGTGATTTTAACGAATAATTGTTATAATCACCCGCGTCATTTTTGATGGGGGTAGTTGGATCCCAGGTGAGGGCACGCAAAATCATACTGCCTTGGTATTCCCGTTGGTCGTCTAGGTTATTTACACTTTTTTCACGTGTTGCAAATAAATTGACTCCCACTTTAAGCCTATCCGTTACTTCGGAGGTTACATTCACACGGCCCGAAATACGAGTATAGCCCGTTTTAATAACGATACCATCTTGTTTCATATAATTACCCGAAACAAAGTAGCTAATCTTCCCACTTTTACCACTCGTGGAAAGCTGCACATTATTGGTTCTACCAGTTTGGAAAAGTTCTCGTTGATAATCTACGCCCCCATTGGTTTTGAATTTGCTGATATCAGCATCAGAAAATATGGCAGTACCACCGTTTCTTAGCCTTCTAGTATTTTCGATCGTTGCAAAATCTGCGGCTCCAAGTACATCAATAAACTTAGGAACATAAGAGAATCCTGTAAAAACATCCAGATCCAAACGTGGTTTGGCAGTCCCTTTTTTAGTGGAAACTAGAATTACACCATTAGAACCTCTGGAACCATAAATGGCAGTGGCAGAAGCATCCTTCAAAATCTCCATAGACTCTATATCATTGGGATTCAGGGAGCTCAAACTTAAACCAATTACGCCATCTACCACCACCAGCGGATCGTTATTTCCAGTAATCGAGTTCACGCCGCGGATACGTACCTTTACGGATCCACCAGGGTTCCCTGAACTTTTGGTTACCATCACCCCTGAGGCACGGCCTTGAAGTGCCTCTTCCACCCGAGTAACAGGCTGATCTTTAAAATCTTTGGTGCCCACCTGTGAAACAGAGCCAGTCACATCACTCTTACGACGGGTACCATAACCTACCACCGCCACCTCGCTCAATAGCTTAGAGGAGGCTTCTAATCCAACATTAATAACGCTTCTGCCATTTAAAGTAATTTCTTGTGTGGTAAACCCCGTAAATGAAATTACTAGTACAGCATCTTTATTGGGTGTAGAAAGTGTAAAGTTTCCGTCGACGTCGGAAGTAGTCCCTGTGGTGGTACCTTTAATGAGGATATTAGCACCCGGGATGGTCGAATTATCTGTTGCATCCGTAATTTTACCAGTTACCTTCACCTGAGCATACGCCAAATTAAAAGCAAGTAAGCAAACTAACAGACCCAGACCTTTACTGAGTTTGATAAAATGTTTCTTCATAAAACGATTATAAAAAATGTGAAAAATCCCGACACAATCATTAAAACAAAATTGTATTGGACGAATAGGCAAATATTAAACTATTCAGAGATTTTATTTAATTATACAACTAGACATAAACTGAACAAGTATAATTAATGTACTAATAATCCTATTTTTCAGCTAGTTACGACATGGCGGGCTTCCTTATTCTAAACAATTTTCAATAGCAAAGTAGACATCATCGCCCACTTTATATCGCTATTAAAAACAAATTAACCGAGACCATATCGTAAAAACCTAGAAACAAAACCAAAGAATAGTTTAATATTTTCACAAATATATTCCATTATGGTACTTACTGGCTGGATCAAAATTACCATTGGATAGTACAAAATTGGCAAGTATTGGGAACGATAGATTTGGAAACTTACAAGCGTACTCCCTATCCAAATAAGTAAATCATTGTAAAAGGCCTTTTCACGACTGAATTTTCAGGAAGACTTTGGTTATCAGTCATTAGAAGCTAGCTGGTAATTAGGTATTCGTTTTGGGAGGAATAGATCCGTTGATTGTGGATTCAATATAAAACAGGTAATGAGGTTCTGTAACAAGTTACGTATAACAATTACCGTTAAAAGCCTAACCACCTCAAATAGCACGAACTTGCTGCCGGTATTGCCCTACTGTTTTACCAGTATAGCGCTTAAAAATTTTGGCAAAGTAAGGTCTATTCGAAAAACCGACGGCATCGGCAATTTCATCATGGGTAGCCTCAGAAAACAAAAGTAAGTTTTGGGCTCTTTGTATCCGGAGCCGATGGATGTAAGGTATGGGGCGTATTCCAAAAAGTGAACAAAATATACGACTGTAATAATCTGGATTAAGACTGGCCTCGGAGGCCAATTGTTCCACACTTAAATCGGAACTTAGATGCGCATGGATAAACTGTAAACTTTTTACTAAACGACTCTCATTGGTGCTACTAGCACGGTCATTAAACAAAACTTCGGACAGAAACCGTGCTAAAAGCTGGAGCAAGATACCGCGTGATTCCATTTCACGAATTTTATTCTGCATGGAAGTACCAATGTCATCCGGAAAAATAGTAGGACGGTGATTCTGTAAAATGCGGTCGGGATTAGTGGTAATCAATTTTTTTACGAGTGCAATGTCCAAATCAGTGGCAAGTACCTGCTGGTGTAGTTTATAAACAGATTTCAAGGAAACACCTGTTGCCAGCTCTTCTTCAAAGTGTATGTAAAATTGATGCAGATGGTCATTACAACTATAATTTGCCAGTGTAAAATCAGGAATTAGATATAAATATCCGGGTAACAAATGTATTTCCTGATCAGAAATAATTACGCTACCACTACCCGACTCTATAAAGTAAAGTCGGTAAAATGGACTAGCTATATTTGTATAATTCCACTGACTATCCAAGGCTATCTCCCCGGCATTCAATAAAGAATATCTGTTTTTGGCTATTAAATGATGCATTTTATCCGATTAGCTGCTTTGTTTATGAGCGTGAATAGGGAGTAACCTAACCCGTTATAGTAGGATATATATACAAAAATAACCAAAATGGATAATTTATATAATTTTTTGACATTTAACTTTGTCTTACTCAAAGAACCACCTTATTATTTAACCACCCCATAAGCAAACAAATAACCTTAAAGATGGATGATCGTCGGAATTTCTTAAAAAAAACGAGCCTATTAGCAGGTGTAACCTTCGCAGGTACAGGCCTTGATGAATTTCAAAAGGATAAAAAAGGGGTAAATCTTGATAATACAATTATTGGCCATGGAGCCTATAAATACAAGGTGGATCCAAAATGGGGTAAAATCAGCCCTAATACCAATCCATTACTGAACTGTCATGAAATGGTTCAGGATAGCAAGGGACGCTTAATCATGGTGGGCGATCATACGCAAAACAATATTTTGATATTTGACAAATCAGGATCACTTTTGGATACCTGGGGGCACGCCTATCCTGGTGGACATGGTTTGTCGATTGGACAAGATGATGCTGGTGAAGACTTCCTATTGATTGCAGACTGTGGCTGGTACCAGGACAAAACCGGAAAATGGAACAAGCAACAGGGACAAATTGTAAAAACTTCGGTCGATGGGCGCTTTAATTTTGCAATTGGGCACCCGGTAACGATTGGGATTTACAAACCCGATGAACCGTTTATGCCCACCGAAACGGCTGTTGCACCCAATGGAGACATATATGTTGCAGATGGCTATGGAAGCGATTACATCCTCCAGTACACTAGTAACGGACAATATATCAGGCATTTTGGAGGACATCATAACCAAAACCCTGACCATAATTTAATGAATGCCCATGGTATAACGGTAGACCTTAGAGATCCTCAAAACCCTAAATTAATTGCTACTTCACGTGCCGAAAATTGTTTTAAGATTTTTACGATGGATGGAAAGTTCTTAGAACGTATTGACCTGCCTGGGATGCATGTGTGTAGGGCGGTGATAAAAGGCCAGAATTTGTATGCGGGCGTGTGCTGGAGTAAAGACAAGCTGGGCAAAACCGATTATGGCGATTCGGGTTTTATTACCATCCTGGACCATAAGAACCAAGTAGTAAGTAGCCCAGGAGGAACAGCTCCCATTTATAAAAATGGCATTTTGCAGCCCACTTTCCAAGCCGACCTCCCTACCTTCTTACATGGCCATGACGTGTGTATAGATGAAGACGAGAGTATTTATGTTTGCCAGTGGAATGCCCATTTCTCTCCTCCTATTAAGTTAACTAGGGTTTAAAAAGTAAAAGTAAACTATCAAAAAAACATGAAGAATATCCTCACAATTACCATACTAATAGTATTACTAGGAAGGTGCGCCACTGCACAGCCCGCCTCCAAAAATAGTTATAATAGATCGGATCGAGCTATAGAACAAGGAGCTCAGCGACTCACCAAGGAGCAAATCACAAAATGGGAATCTCTGGGATACGGTATGTTTATCCATTTTGGAATGAGTACCTATGATGGCATTGAGATGTCACAAGGAAAATTACCCGCTACGGATTTCAACCCCACCAAACTGGATGTGGAACAGTGGATACGAACAGCCTCTGAAGCGGGAATGAAATATGCGGTTTTAACTACCAAACACGTTAGCGGGTTTAGTCTGTGGCCTACAAAATATACCGACTATAACGTTATGAATAGCAGTGTAAAAGTGGACATTGTCAAAGAATTTGTAACCCAATGTCGTAAATATGGCCTGATGCCTGGTTTATACTACTGCTCATGGGATAACAAAAATCTTTTTGGAAGTAAAACACCGCCAGCACATACCGGATTTGGTACCGCTTTTACTACTGAGGAATACCGACAGTTTCAATGGAATCAATTGGAAGAACTCTGTACGCAATATGGCGAAATTGGCGAAGTTTGGATTGATATTCCATCGTTTCTTCCCCGCGACTACCGTGACAGGCTTTATGCCCAAATTGTAAAATGGCAACCCAATGCGGTCATCACTTTTAATAATGGACACGGTGACGGCACTACTTTAAAAACCCAAAGTACTTGGCCAACCGATTTGCTGGAAATGGAAAGGCAGCTTCCCGATGGGGAGTTTATGTCCAAAAAGTCTCAATACGAGGCTTGGAAAGTAGTGGACGGAAAGCATTATTACTTACCCGGCGAAATGAACCTACCCATCGGCAACGACTGGTTTTTTGTAGAAAACGATTATCCAAAATCCGATGAAGAACTACTTGGGATGTACCTAATCAATAAGTCACGTGGGGTGAATTTTTTATTGAACGTACCGCCAGATAAAAGTGGACTCCTACCCGATATGTACGTCAAAGCACTCATGAGACTTCAAAAAAATATAAAGAAACTGGATCTGAAATAAGGATGTATTAGTTGGCCTTACTCGCCAGCTCATGAAAGAATTGCAGTGTTTTTCCAATATTATTTTCCCAGTATACCCACTCATGCTTTCCTTCATTGGCTTCAAATTGATGTGAAATCCCATGGCTATTTAAAGCGAGACTCAACTCCTTGTTCGACTGGAACAGGGAGTCGTCTTTTCCGCAGTCAAAGCGAAATGGTTTTAAGGTAGCACGGTTTGCTATTATTATTTCCAGCACAGATTCTGGCTCTGGAACTTGGTTATCCAATTTCCCGAACGTATCCTTTTCGTAAAACGATTCTATTTCTCGGAATTTTGTGATGGACGATAAGCCAGAAAATCCCTCATACCTTTGGGGGTATTTTGCTCCCAAACGGAGCGCACCATAGCCACCCATCGAGAGCCCCGCAATAAAAGCGGGAGAACGATCAGAAACGCAAGAAATCAATTCGCGAGTAGCGTCTAAAACGTCTTCGGTAATCCAACTTTCAAAGTTTTTTTCCTGGTGTTTCAAATAGCCACTTCCATCATAAAACAACCCATCGGAAGGCATTACGATGCACATAGGAGCAATTTCGGCCATGTCTATCATCCTTTGGGCAATCCAGTGAACACCTGCTTTCATAGTCCATGCCCAATGACTCCCATATACCCCGTGCAGAAGTGTGACGATAGGGATGTCGCCATGGGTTTTCTCCAACCCTTTTGGAACAAATATCGTCATATCGCCTCTTCCCCCCAGATTATTGGATTTGACAGTTACATACCGAAGGTGATTATTTTCAAACTTCGACTCCGAAATTTCGGTGGTAAAAAAACGTTTTGACATCATGCAGTCCTTTCTATTTTTTAATCCTTGAATACGATTACTCCTTTGGCATTCTTTCCATTTTTCATATCCTCAAACGCATCCGATAATTGTGCTAGCGAGTAGGTTTTGGTGATCATTTCGTCTAATAACAAATGTCCACTGGCATACAACGAAAGTAGCTTTGGGAAATCTACTTGTGGACGGCATTTCCCGTAAAGCGGATTTATGTATATTTTGTCCCATTCGAACAAATTCATGTCAATACTGATGGTTTGCTCAATACCACTTACTTGGCAGGCCGTACCCGCATTGCGAATCATGGCGAGCGGTGCTGCGCCGAGTTCAGGGATTGCCGTACATTCAAAAGCATAATCCGCTCCTCTTCCACCCGTCATTCCTTTCACCAAATGAGCAGCATTCAGTAACCCAATATCCGAAGTTTCGCTTTGGATGATGTCCGTCGCCCCAAACTGTTTGGCAAACTCCAGACGCTGGGGATTAATATCAATGGCTATGATTTTGGCTGCACCCGAGATTCTTGCACCTTGAATCACATTAAGGCCTACCCCACCCGTTCCGATCACTACCACGGAACTTCCTGCTTGCACCGAGGCAGCATTTACAACCGAGCCATACCCCGTCATAACGCCACACCCAATAATACATGCGGATGTAAAAGGGATATCCACCCCAATTTTGACGACTGATGCTTCACGTACTACTGCATACGTAGAAAGCGTTCCCAGTCCAAAAGACCGCTCTATGGGAGTACCTTCCAAAGTGGTAGATTCAATGGAAGCATGTCCGCCGCTTAGCTTATTTCCAGAGGTTACCGGAGAATTAACCTCACAAATATGTTGATTGCCATGCTGGCACTGAAAACACTGGTAACAAGGAACTGCCCAGTTTAAAATTACTGGATCTCCAATTTTAACTTGGCTCACATGGGGCCCAATATCCGTTACAATACCCGCTCCTTCATGGCCTAATACCACTCGTTTTCCCCAGGAAAGTGAGTCCCAGTCGGTATGACAAACTCCTGATGCCATCACCTTCACGACTACTTCGTCATTTTGAGGCTTACCAATTTCGATTGATTCAATGGTAAAGCCCCCCCTACCATCGGCTATTGCTGCTTTTGCATGTATCATTTTATAGTCCTTTAAAAGTCAGAGTTATACGGAAAAGTGGTTATAAGAATCCCAGGTTACTTATAAAGCCTGTTTAAAAATTAACCCATAGTTTGTTTATGCTATTGGTTAATTTTTAAAGAGGCTCTAACAACAAAGGATTTAATTCGGATCCTATCTTTCCACCAATAGGATAATTCATAAGCCATGCAGCATGGTCTGCTTTCTGGTGCTGGTTTTTGGGTTCAATAATCTCCGCATCGGCATCTACGAATATGATAGTCATTACTTCTCTCCGCTGCTTAGAAAAATTCCCCGGAGCAGCATGCAACGTCCAGCCAGAGTGCCAAGTGGCATCCCCCGCATTCATAGTTTCTGGTTGGCTGATGGCATACCCCCGTTCCTTCACCAGTTCGGAAAGTACTTCCTCAGAAGTATCAGAAATAGCAAGATCACCCAGATAACCCAAATCCTGTGAGCCATTGGCAAACGACAGCATTCCCATTTCAATATTGATATCCACCAGTGGCATCCACATGGTGATAGTATTATTGGTACTAATAGGCCAATAATACTGATCCTGGTGCCAGGGTGTGGGCCCACCACCTGCTTCTTTAAATAGGGCCTGATCATGATACAGTCGCACATTTTCAACACCCATAAGATCGGCTGCTATACCAGCAAAACGTTTGGCCAGTGTAAATTGCTTTACGCCTTCGTCTACTTTCCACAGATTCATAATTTGAAGAAATGCTTTGCCATAAGTATCCCTATCTTCCATTTTACGCTTTTCAGTGTTGTACCTATCTGCGGTATTCAAGATTACGGGCCTATAAGCTTCCACTTCTTCTTTTGAAAGGATATTTCTAACCAGTACATTGCCATTTTTCTGGTACTGCCCCTTCAGATCAGCCTCCAAGGTATACCGACTATCTAGGGCAGGCAAGTCAAGTAGTTTATCCATCATTAATTACTATTTTTTTGGGAAAGAATACAACATTGAATGCCACAAAAATAGAGGAGCCTTAAACAAAGCGTTTTCTTTTAATTCACAAATCCTTTCTTTATTTTACCAAAAAGAAAGGAATTCACCCCCAAAACTTGTTAATAAAGACAAATGATCGCACAATTCGAAGTGGTATCCACCGCCACCAACCAGACCTTTTCATTCAACCGATTTGAAGTCCCCTTTTTTGATGCCCCCTTTCATTACCATCCTCAATTGGAGTTAACTTTTATAGAAAAGGGCAGTGGAAAAAGGTATGTTGGAGAAGACGTGGCCAATTTCGAAGCAGGCGACCTGATTCTGGTGGGGGCCAATGTTCCCCATTGCTGGATCTGTGACCAAGATTACCTCGCTCAAAATTCCAGCAGTATTTCCTATGTAATACAATTCTCCCAAAATTTCTTAACCACCGATGGCTTTACGCCCATACCAGAATTCCAACACCTTACCTCGCTTTTTCAAAAAGCCTCAAACGGATTAGTGATCACACACAGCAGCCAAGTGGAGATTATTCGTTTGATGAAAACCATGCAATACCAAACCGAAATAGGTCGTTTAAGCAGTTTAATTCAAATCCTGGATCATTTGAGTGCTTCGGAAAACATACAAACTTTAACCAATACGCAATCTTATGAGGCACTTTCCAGTTCAAACCGCGAAAAATTGCAAATCATTTACAGCCATATTATCAATCACTATTTCAACAAGATAGAGCTGCAAGAAATAGCAAAAATGGTCGACCTTTCTCCCAATGCCTTTTGCAGGTTCTTCAAGCAACTTACTAAGAAAACCCTTACGGAGGTTGTAAATAGTTACCGACTTAACCATGCCGTAAACCTACTAACTAGCACTTCACTCAACATTTCAGAAATTGCCTACGATAGTGGTTTCAATACCATTCCTTATTTTAACACAGTATTCAAACAAAGTTACGGCTGTCACCCCTCCCAATACCGAAAAGCCCGTTTGGGCCAGATTCAACAGTAGTAGCACCACCTGTTCGGAATAGTAAAAAAGGAAGTATTGGACCCAGTATTTAATACTATTTTGTAATCATATTCCCGTAATATAGATTTCTAACACCCCTGCACTTTACCTTGCAATTTCTACCCCGTAGTAGCAAAACCTTCTATTGCTGTAACTAGATAGTAATCAGTGGATCTCAAACTATTGTACTGCGATATCATTTTAATTGAATTTTAATAAAAAACCCCTATTCCCTAAAATAGGTACAACAAATTAAAAATATATACTATACAATTGCATTTTAAGAAGATATGTATTGAAATAATACAATATTATGATTTATAATACATATCAATGACAATATAATATTAGGTTTTGCCAAAATATGAAATGCATTCCGTTGAAAATATTCCAACGTTTGTATAATTAATTAAAACCCGTTTCACAATACTTAACAATTCGTTCGCAATTATTTCGGTAGCAATACAGCATTAAAATGTATTTCGCTACTGCACAAAACACTAGTACCTATTCGTAACGCTTTTTGAATATTCAATAGCCATCCCGAATCGGAACAAGCTTCGCTCCTCTAAAACACAGTGCCCATTTAAGAATTTATTTAACTAAATCAATTTCAATAATTTAAAGGTAAACAGGTGTACTTATGACTAAAACGACTACTAAGAAATGTTGGCTTTTAGCCACTTTCATTGGTTTATTTTCTTTACAACTTAGCCTAGCCTTAGCGCAGAACGTGGCGGTTAGTGGGAAAATAACGGATGAAGCAGGAGATATAATACCAGGCGCAACCGTTATCGTAAAAGGAACTCAAAACGGAACCACATCGGATGCAAACGGTGTATACAAAATCAATGCTCCAGCCAAAGGAACCCTTATGGTGTCTTTCGTGGGGTACCTTACTACTGGTGCACCAGTGGATGGAAAAGCCATTCTAAACATCACGTTGAAAGAAGATGCCATAGAATTGCAGGAAGTAATTACGGTGGGCTACGGAACTCAAAAGAAAAAAGAGGTAACAGGAGCCGTTGTTCAAATCGACAACGAGGTACTTTCCAAATCATCCACCGCGGATTTAGGGACAGCTTTGCAGGGACAAATCGCTGGGGTGTCGGTACAGGCAAGTTCAGGTGCGCCAGGATCTGGATCCAATATTCAAATTAGGGGTATTAGCTCTGTGACAGGTGCCAACGAACCGCTTTATGTGGTAGATGGTATTCCGTATAGTGGCGACCCTAAATTAAGTATCTCGGAAATCGAAAAAATAGATGTACTAAAAGATGCCGCATCGGCTTCTATATACGGTACCCGTGGTGCTGGTGGGGTAATCCTAATCACTACCAAACAAGGACAAGCTGGTGCCATGAAGGTATCTCTGGATGGTTATTATGGTATTCAGAATATCACCTCCGGTGTGCCTCGTACCAATTTCGAAGAAGATATGTTCGTATACTTTCTTTTACAAAAGAATTTGAATGGTACACATTTCGGTAATACCTGGACTTCCTTGGAATCTAACCGTTATGGATTTACAAACAATACGGACTTGAACAATGTAATCCAAAATGACAAAGCACCAATCCAGAATTATAGCTTAAACGTTTCGGGCGGAAAACAGGATTTATCCTATAGTATCAACGCCAACTATTTTGGACAAAAAGGAATGATTATCAATTCTGGATACGACCGTTTCAATGTGCGTGCCAATACAAACTATACCAAAAACAGATGGACGATCCGCACGAGTTTGGGTATCAGAACAGAAGACCAGCAGTATGAGCCTTGGGGTATGTTGGCGGAAGTTTACCGGTACAAACCCTTCCAACAAATGATCGACCCTAACGTGAGTACCATTCAAGATGCAGGAAATAATGGTAGCAACGAAGCGGTCAACCTTGGGTACTTAACTGCACGCATAAAGCAAACTGACCGCAGAAAAGGAGGCCAGTTTAACGGAAACATTCAAGCAGAATACAAGATTACTAATAATCTGAAATTCATGAGCCGTTTTGGCGGTTCAAACACCTTTAACACACGTGTAAGAATTAACCCTTTGTTTGTTACCTACGACAACCTTGGCGTGAGACAACCGGAGCAGGTTCGTTCGGGTGTTAGAAACACCAGCGACAGAGGATCCAGTATGGTATTTGAAAACACCTTGAACTTCAATAAAAGTTTTGGAGCACATAACCTGTCAGTCTTCGGAGGAGTGACGATGGAGACCTATAAATACAGCTCCTTTTTTGGGGAGAAGTTTGACCTTGCCAGCAATGATATCACGGTAATTAATGGAGGTACGCTAGACCCCAATGCGGGATCGGGCACGGGCTGGAATCAAGACCGCACCAACTCTTTGGTAGGTATCCTTGGGCGTGCACAATACAACTACAAAGGCAAATACATGCTTAGTGTAAGTGCACGTCGTGATGGTTCATCTCGTTTCTCCGAAAAATACCGCTGGGGAGTTTTTCCATCGGTGTCAGCAGGTTGGAATGTATCGGATGAAGAGTTCTTTAAGCCTTTGGCCAATACCATCAATAGCCTGAGAATAAGAGCTAGCCAAGGTACCACAGGTAACCAAAACTTCCTAGATTATAGCAACGCAGCCACCATTACCCTATCAAAAGATTATGCTTTTGGAACCAATGGACAGGATGTACTAGGGCTTGGGGCCATACAAACCAGCTTTGCCAACAAAAATGTAAAATGGGAAACTACCGTCCAAAGTAACCTTGGAATAGATCTTGCTTTCCTCAATAACCGCTTGACGTTCACCGCTGACATATACAATACCAATAAAAAAGACATGCTTTTCCCATTGCTGGTACCCCCATCCACAGGTGGCGGCGCAGGCTCAACGGTAATCTTGAATGTGGGAGATATGAATAACAAAGGACTTGAACTTGCTGCGGGATACCGCCAGTCAGGTGAATTCTCATGGTCTGCGAATGCTACTTTTTCCAAAAACGTAAACAAAATCACCAAAATGGCAGGATCGAATAAGATCAATTACCTGTCGGGTGGAAATGTAGATAATAAGGATCGCGTAACGGTTATTAAAGAAGGACTAGTAGCGGGTGCTTTTATGGTGATGCCTACCAACGGAATCATCAAATCACAGGAAGAATTATCGGAATATAAAACTCTGGTTCCCACGGCCAAAATTGGTGATTTAAGATACGTGGATGCACTTACGGTAGATACGGATGGCGATGGTATTCCGGATGCCGGCGACAAACTACTGAATGAAAACGACCGTGTGTTTGCTGGTAGCGGTACGCCCGACTTCGAAATTGGGATGAACCTGAGCGCTAGCTATAAAAACTTTGATATCTCCATGCAATGGTTTGGAGCTTTTGGTACTGAAATCATTAACGGTAGCAAAATTCAGGCTTACCAATTTGGGACACACAAATATCTTTTGTATCAATATTCAGCAAACAACCCGAACTCCAATATCCCAACCTATTTGGGTGGTGGACATGCGAATGCAAGAGGATGGTCGGATTATTGGATCGAAGATGGTACCTATGTAAGACTTAGAAATGTAAGCCTTGGCTATTCTATTCCTAAAACCGTAGCCAAAAAAGTGGGCATGAACAACTTGCGGATTTACATAGCGGCTCAAAACCCGCTTACCCTTACTAAATACACCGGATTTGATCCTGAGGTAGGTGGAGACGGACTGCAATCCCGTGGTATAGACCGTGGTAATTACCCGGTAAGCTCGCAGTACAGAGTTGGTTTTCAATTAGACTTCTAAGCATAAAAACTTAAAAAAATGAAAAAATCATTCATAAAATATATAACCGTTGGCTTAATAATTATCAGCCAGTTTGGATGTAGTAACTTTCTGGAAGAGGTCAATCCAAACGAAATGTCTACCGAGAGTTTCTGGAAAACTTTGGACGATGCCGATGCCGGACTTATTACGGTTTATAATTCCTTCAAAAACCAAAATATTCTGGCCATTGGGGACGAAAACAACCGTAGTGATATGACCTATCCTGGCTGGGGCAGGCCCAATACTTCTAATGAGTATTACTTACAAAATTTCAATAATGGATCCGGCACTCCCAATAATAAATGGGATGCATTGTACAAAGGTATTTTTCGTGCTAACCAGGTGATTCAGGCAGTTGACGAGCTTTTACCTACTTTTAAAGAGGCCGCATCCATCGAACGTGCTACCATTATTAAGGCCCAAGCACATTTTTTCCGCGGACTGTTTTATTCCTATTTACATAGTGCTTTCAACAATGGTAGTGTTCCTATTTTTGATTTCGTTCCCAAGGATGAAAGCGAATTTTATCAAGAATTGAAGCCTGCAACGGAGGTACAAGCATTTTTCCGCACCGACTTGGAATATGCTTTGAAAAACCTTCCCAACAAATGGACTGCCAACAAAGACCTCGGCCGGGTAACAGCCGGAGCAGCATCTGCGGTATTGGGAATGAGCTACTTGTATGAAAAGGATTACACCAAGGCAGCAACCTATTTTAAGGATGTGATCGAAAATCCAAATTATGGCTATGCCTTAACAGCAAGTATCAATGATAATTTCACGTCTCAAAATGAATTTAATGCGGAGTCTATTTTGGAGATTAGTTACTCATTGGCTTTTAAAGCAGAAGTAAATGCATACGCCGAAGAGCAGGTTTCTAATAACCTTAACTTTATGGTAAGCCCGGTGGGAGGATACCGTTCTATTTACCCAAGCTCTTGGCTTATCATGGCCTACAAAACTGAGCAAATGGACTTAAACGATGCCCGAAACTATGTAACAGGTGCAGATGGAGTTCGTAGATTAAGATCTTATTCATTAAGAGCTTCTTATTCGATTGCACTTCCTGATGATAAGGATACCCCCTATTACCAGTTAACAACCGCACAGGCCACGGCTTTCAACAATGGAGAAACAGGTTATTTCCGAAAATACTCCAACTGGGATATTGTTAAAAATGAAAAGGATATTCAACCCTCGCTTAGGTCGGCGGTGAATGTAAGGGTAATTCGGTTGGCGGATGTATACCTCATGTACGCCGAAGCGCTAATTAAAGGAGGTAGCGATGAAGCGGGTGTAAAACAGGCATTGAAATATGTAAACCGAGTAAGACATAGATCGGCTCTGAAATTAATTGGTAATGCTGCGGATAGCGAATTTTCATCTGCGAATCATGATGAAATCCAATATTCGGCCAATAAATTAATGGAACACTTGATGTATGTGGAACGACCATTGGAGCTTTCAATTGAAGGCCATGCCACTAGGGTGATCGACATGCGTAGATGGGGCATTACCAAAAAACGTTTCCAGGAACTAGCTACACACAAATATTACGGGGAGCATTATCCATTTATTGACCAAAACGGGAAGTCTGTAACCCGCTGGGCCAGTGTACTCACAGAAGGTACCAAAGCCACCTATAAGGAAATGACAGACTATACCCAAGCTGCTCAAAATTATGTAGAATCGGCTCATGCCTACTGGCCCTTACCGAATAGCGAGTTAATCACCAACCCATCGGTTAAGTAACATTCCTTGGTACAAGCTTTTAAAATATTAAATACAATGAAAAAATTAAAAATAGTATTGCTAGCAGCATTTGGAGCATTTTTGCTTGGATGTTCAAGAGAATATGTAGAACCCGAAAGCTACTCTGCGGTGGGTTGGTATACCAGCAATTTTAGAGAAGCGACTTATAAAATTGGAATTGACGACTTCGTATCATTCTCCGACATTTCCAGAAATGCGACCACCCACAAATGGAAAATTAGCGAGGGGAATTATTTTTTAGAAGGTACCATCACCCGAAAAGATACTATTCTGGAGCCCTTTATCAAAAAAGATGCAGGCTTGGAATCGATCGACAAAACGGTACATGTGTATTTCAAAAAAGGGGGAATGCAATCAGTTAATTTACGTAATACCTTCCCAGACTCTGTAGCATTTTTTGGGGCCGACACGCTTTATTCGGTTCGTGAAGGAAATGTTTGGGTGATTGACAAAACTTTCATGGTAGATGTATATGACACCATTGTTCCGCAATTTGTTATTCGCCAAGACGGTGTTGCCAAGCCCCTTTCAAAAGATACTATTTTTGTAGAAGCAGGCGGGAAACTAGAGTTCGTTGACCTCACAAAAGTCGGCAGACCAGATACTCGTAAATGGACTATCGGTAAAGTTTCTAGCGCCGACTCTGTGGCTACTATCTCTTTTAATACTTTGGGCGTATTTAGCGCATCCCTCAATTTAAGTCGTACGGGTTTAAACATCCCGCCCGATTTTGAATTTGTAAAAATACCTAACCCCATTAAAGTGATTAAGTCCAGTAAGCCATTTGTCCTTACGGGAGACATTCGCGAGCTGGCAGAAGAAACCATTCAAATTCCTTTCAACGGAGAGTTTGCACCCTTTAATGGAAAAGCTGCTTTCTTTAAGGTAATGGTCAATGGAAAAGAGTTTAAAGTAAGCTCCATAGTGGCTAGCCCCACGGATGCTACCAAATTGAACCTAAAACTGGTAGACAAAATATACCGTCCTGATGTGATTACTGTAAGCCTCCTTACGGGTAGCGGGCTCGTTTCAGCCGACGAAAGAGCTGTAAACACCTTTGCGGACAAGGCTGTAATGATGCATGATGTTAACTTGCTTCCAAGCGCAGCCTACGGTTTTGAAAATGGCGGTGCCAGCTGGGCTCCCAATGCCGACAATACTGCCAAATACGAATTCACAAGTGAAAAAGTAGCAAGTGGTAATTTCAGCTTAAAGATAGTAGCAACCACCGGTATTGGCGGCTTTATTAGTGAAAAAGCACCTTTTAGTCTTAAAAGCGGAACCACTTATATCTACAGCTACAAAGTATGGATAGACCCTACCAGTGCAGCGAAGTCTATCAATACCTGGATATTACCCAACTGGCAACAGTTTTGGACGAGCACCGCAGCCATCAAAACTGGCAACTGGGAAACCGTTACCAGAGATGTAGTGTACACCGGCGACCCTAATGGCAGATACCTCTATATTCACCTTCCAGAACTGGGCACCTACTACTTCGATGATTTTTACCTCGTTGAAAAAGAAGTACGACCACAATAAGGTTATGTAGTTATGTTAAAAAACGGCCTGAGGATTAACTCAGGCCGTTTTTTGTGGTAGAGAATTGAATGATGCTAGAAATTGTATGTTTGTTTTTTAGGGAAATTGGTTGGTGATGCTGGGGAAACGGGACAGCTATTGTGAAGGAATTTTACTCTAGGATGCCGAATCGCTTACAATAAAGATTTTAGCAGTTTTTTAGTCCTAAAAAGATGCCAGAGGCATCAAACGTTTATAGCAAATTATCCCTATAAAGCACCCCCAACTGCAGCGCAGTCGAATGACTTTGACGCTTTTTGAATCAGGGTAAAAATACAATCGCATCGTGTGCCCACGGGTATAAATCTAATTTCTATTAACGTACTATCTCGTTGGGATAACTGGTATTGTCCGTATATTTTGATTACAAGAAAGCCCATGCTGACTGCAGCGCGCGGATAAACGAAAAACTAATTCTTAACACAAATATTACTTTGAAATCCCGAAAATTACCACCCTTCTATTTTTTTTTTTGGAAACTTTTAAGGAACTTGTCTTTTGGATAAACAAAGTCTTTAACCAAGAAAATGGTATCACCATTAATACAATTAAAACTATGGTTATGAAAATAAAATTGAATTTTAAGAAACTGATTATAAATTCATTAACGGCTCTATTCGTATTATCAACAAATTGTAATGTATTTGCTCAGGAAAGCCCATCGGATGATTTAAAACCTTTTAAAGTGGTGATAGAAAAGACTGAAAACGGAATTAAAATGCAAAGCGTCGAAGGTAGTACGTGGACTGATTTATCATTTGGGATCAACCAGGACCGTCCGCAGGCAATTAACGAATATGGAATGACAGAACTTAACAAAGTATCTTCTCAAAAAGATTCTGATCTTGCCCATTTTCTATTTACCATCACCAAAACTGAAAGCGGAATCGTTCTCAAAGGTATGGAAGGAACTACCTGGACTGATTTAAGTTTTTCCCTTTTGGATAACCAAAAACAGGCGATTGACCAGTTTGGATTAACAAAAATCCATTAAAAAAATAGCGCTAAGAGCCTGTTTAAATTTTAAATGTAGAATTGTTTATAGCTTATTTTTTGTGCGAACCAAGCCAAAAAATACCATAAACATACAATTGGTTAATTTAAACAGGCGCTTAGTAATTACGTTGGTAAGACCTTCAAAAAATGAAGTACCAGCCCACGAAAAGACTCATGGCATTGACGTTATAATAGATTTGAGATACATCGCACATCATAACCCTCCAAGGTTGCTTTTAAGTCTATTGCTCAAAATCATCGGTTCTGAACGGGTATGCAGGCAACTCCAAGCTGTTGACGAGATTCACTTTGGGTTTTCCCGAAAAAGCATAACGAACATACAGCGGCTTCGCTATTTCAGGAGAACTTAATATTACATTTTCTCCAATTAATTTGGCAACCGCTGGTTTCCACTGACCCGAGTTATCCGCAATCCAAAAGGCAGTGGGTGCTTTATGATCAAGGGTTTTTAAACCGGTAGCATTTTCAAATTTCACTATCAATTCACCTCCCCGAATTTCAATATTCTTTAAGATAGGTCCCGTGGTGAGTCGATCAGAGCCGATCGCACTTTTGGCTGCTAATAACGCTAATCTTTGCCCTATCGGAAGTTTATCCTTTGGGTGAATATTAGTCAAATCACCTAAGTCAATGGTATTTGCCACAGCCGTATGAGGAACATCTAAAACTTTAAGTTGCGATTCACGCATCCAAGCCCAAGACTCTTCCGTTGGACTTTCGGGATCTATGTCTGGTTTTTTCATCGTACCCTTTCCATAACCTGGCAGCATAACCACCAGTAAATTCATTTCGTCGTCATGCCATTCTTGTCGGTACCGTACTATCCATTGGCTTAAAACATCCCCATATTCTTTCATACCAGCTACCCGTTCGTACCAGTTTTCTTGATTTACTTGTGGCATTCCTGACAAATACCTGGTATTTCTTTCTCCCTGATACCAGACAATCCCCTGACACGCAAATGGAGCCAGCGGTTTCATCATTGCATTGTAAAGAACATTTGGCTGCCTTCTTAGAAAAATATCGTCCTGTCCAGTCCAGCCGTTTGGTGTTTTCAAAATACGATGGATTCGGTTTTGAGTAGCGGTATCGGCGTCAAACTCTGCCATAATGGTTTTGAAATGAGGCAATTTTTCGGTCATGTCTTTGGGCATCCAAGCCTCAATAGAGGAACTACCCCAGGAAGAATGGATTATCCCAACAGGCACGTCCAGTGAGTTTTGGAGAAAATAAGCAAAAGAAAATGCAACTGCACTCGAAGGATTAGCAATTTCCCACTGGCCGGAAACAGCATCCTTTTCAGTTAGAGAAACCGTTCTTTTAACTTCAAAGCTTCTGACATTTTCAGAAAATGGCGTAAGTCCCCTAATTTCCGTAACAGCGCTTGCAGCAAACTGCATATTGGATTGCCCAGAACAAATCCATACCTCACCTACTACCACATCTGATATAACCACTTTTGAGTTACCTAATACAACCAAATCACGCCCGACCTTTGAGCCACTCAGAGGTTCGAGCTTGACCATCCAATTCCCATCCGACGTAGACCGAGTTGTTTTCTTTTGTCCTGCAAAGGTTACTATGATCTGCTCATCAGGGCCACTTTTACCCCAAACGGGTAGTACTTTATCACGTTGCAAAACCATATGGTCAGTAAATACACTGGAAAGTGCCAACTTTTGACCGAAAGTAGGGGAACAGAATAAAGTCAAAATCAGCAAAACAAATAACTGATTACGGTACGAAGTATTCCTCATAGTAAATTATTACGGGTTATATTAAACTGGTGCTTTTGGGAGAGACAAAGGTAAAGGCAGCCTTTATCAAAAAAAACTCGAATGAAATATATCTCATCCGAGTTTTTTAGTAATGCAGTCGGTATTCGGCTGTCAAATCCTTCCTCACCATGATTTTCAAGCTGATTGCGGGTTTCGTCTTTTGGATTACAAAAGTCTACCTACAAAACCCGTTGGAAAAAAGTCAGCTATAAATAGGGTTCAAGATGGATCATAGTGGGTAAACTAAAATTCGAAACCTTTTGAATCTAATAAGTTTCCTTACAATTTTGCCTTACCGCAAAAGTAACCGCGCGGCGGACCATAAAAAAGTCAAGGCTGTATGTAAACCTTAACGCTATTTGCTAATTTACACAAGGCCGATCCTCAAACCTACATTCCGCCCATTTAGTAGATTACCCACTACAATAGAGCCTTAAAATAAAAGGTAATGACCTATTTAATAAGTTAAAATATGTCAAAAAAAGTATATACTTATAGCCTTAAAACAGATTGTACTATATTTAGAGCCTGTTTCAAAAATTATGAGAAAATTAAAATTATCTGCTACCTTTTATTCGACATTTGCTTTTGCGAGTAATTTGATAACACTTAGTTGCCTCTTTCTTATAAGTTTGCGAGGAGAAAAAGGCATCTACGTTATACAAATATTGTTTTGGTTTAAAATCTTTACGTTGGGCGCGATTTTCTATTTTATAAGTAATTATAAAAAGAACGACTTTAATTATTACAAAAATCTTGGGTTGACAAAAAACCAGCTTTGGATTTCTACCTTAACTTTTGACTTTGTCCTGTTTCTGTTGTTAATACTGCTCACCTTAAAGTTTGTATGAAAAATAAACTTGAAGTCGATAGTGTGATTCTCGAATTGGATTCGAAAAGAATTTTACAAAATGTGTATTTAAAAAGTGAAACTGGCAAAATAACAGGACTAGTAGGTAGAAATGGTACTGGGAAATCATGCTTAATGAAAATACTATTTGGAGAACTAACCCCCATTGATAAATCAATCAGAATAAATGGCCAGGCGCTAATGAGTTCCTATCGTTCTCCAAAAGATTTAAGATATTTACCACAAACCAGATTTGTCCCGAGTTCATTAACTGTTAAAAGAGTTATGAATGATTTCAGATTAGATTTTGCAGATTTGATTTATAATTTCCCTGAATTAGAAAAATGCTATCATTCTAAATTGAGCCATTTATCTGGAGGAGAAAGACGAATTATAGAGATATACATCATATTGGTTTCTGAAACTAAATTTTGTCTATTGGATGAGCCATTTTCACAAGTGATGCCCTTACATATTGACAAAATAAAGCAGCTAATTTTACGAGAAAAGGAAAATAAAGGGATCACCATTACTGACCACATGTACCAACACGTCATTGATATTTCTGATGATTTGTACGTAATCAGTAATGGCAAAACCTATTTAACAAACAGTCCGAAAGATTTAGAAACTTTGGGGTATGTCCGCAACTATGAATAAATTTAGTTTAAAATTCCACTAATCGTTCCAGTGACTATCAATAACGCGCTGAATATTTGGATACTTAGCATCTGTTTCATTGTATTTTTCACGTTGTGCAACGAGCTCCTTTTTTAAGTCCGCAATCACGGTTTTGTATTTAGGATCTTTATACCGATTTACTACTTCTTGTGGATCCAAAGTCAAATCATAAAACTCCCAAGCTGCTGGCGTGGGCTCAAAATGAAACGAATCGCTCGGATCTTTTTTCCACGGCATCGTATTTTTGCCATATAACTCTGGCAGATAATGTGCACCATAGTAAAAAATCAATTTGTATTTATCGGTACGCAATCCAAAATTAGCCGGAATATCATGGTGCGTTAGGTGCATCCAATAGCGGTAATAAGTGGAAGCATGGAACTGCTCTTCTGGGTTTTGGAGTACTTTTTTAAAGCTTTCCCCTTGCATATAAGCAGGGACTTTCCCACCGGCTAAGTCTAGCATAGTTGGGGCGTAATCTGTATTGTTTACCAATGCTTTGGTACGGGTATTGGCTTTGGCAGACTTCACATTTTTGACAATAAATGGCATACGCATTGATTCCTCATACATCCACCGTTTGTCCATATAATCATGCTCGCCCAGCATCATTCCTTGATCCGACGTGTAAATAATAATGGTATTATCCCACAGGTTATTTTTCTTAAGATATTCAAACAAACGTCCCAAATTATCATCCACTCCTTTTACACAACGAAGGTATTTTTTAAGGTACATTTGGTAAGCGGCGGAAGTACCAGCGGCTTCATTTCTGATGGTATCCAGCCCATACTGGCGCAAATAGCTGCGGTATGGATGACGGCCCGAAACCGATGTACCAATTCGATGGTCCATTGTTCCATTTCTACCATGAGTTCCCTCAGAGCCAAAAAAGGGTTGTGCGTATAGTGAAGCAGGTTCAGGAATAAATGTTTCAGCCAAGTAACTTTCATACCGCTCCGGATATTCAAAGTCGTCGTGGGGCGCTTTATGGTGGTGCATCAAGAAAAACGGTTTGGTCTTATCCACCTTATCCAAGTACTGCAGGGTAAGATCCGTAATCACGTCCGACACATAGCCTTTGGTATTGGTAAAGTTATTGGGCCATTTACCATTGGTATTGTCCTGAAACTTTGGATTAAAGTACTCCCCTTGCCCTTTAAGGACTTTATAGAAGTCAAAAGCCGCTGGCTCTTGCTCCAAATGCCATTTTCCGATAATCGCAGTTTGGTACCCCAACTTTTTCATCTCCATGGGTAAATACTGGCGGTCGGGCGGTAAGTTGCCGTCCAAATCCAGAACCCCATTGGTTTGGCTGTATTGTCCCGTTAGGATGTTGGCTCTACTTGGTGTACAGATAGAATTGGTACAAAAGGCATTTTCGAATAGCATCCCTTCACTAGCCAGCTTATCCAAGTTCGGAGTGGGATTAAGCCCCGCAAGTCTACCCCCATAAGCGCCAATGGCTTGGGAAGTATGGTCGTCGGACATAATATAGATAATATTGGGCTTCTTTTGGGCCATCGTGAAATGGGCAATAGCCATCACGAGCAAAAATACGGAGCCTATTTTCATAAATTTTGAAATGGTAAAAAGTTTTAGGTGCATCATTATAAGGGATTTGTTTGAAGAATATTAAGGTTTTCGAAAGTAAAACTTACCGTTTTTTTATGGTTTTGGTATTGAGTATCACAGCACTTACCCTGCCGCCATCTTGGTCATTAAAAGTTATTTCCACTTGATTAGCCTCTTGGATCCTATCCCCTTGCACGGGTATTACCAAGGTACCAAAAAATCCATGACGACTCTTTTGGTCATAGCCTGCCCAATCATGGGGAACGCTTAATGCTACCCCATTCAACAGCACCTGCGGGTGTAACGAAAGCTGATGTTCCCGAGCTAAAGAAATTCGAAGTTCTCCTTCCGAAGCTCCTGAAGTTACATTATTAACTTCAAAAGTAAGGGGTGTATCCTTTTTAATGGTTTGGATATACGACTTGGAATAATACTTTTTCTCGTCTAGGGTTTGGCTTACTATTTTTGAAGCCTTACCCTGATAGTCTATTTCAAAAAGAACCGCTCCATTCTTGGGCACTATAACGGAACTAGGAAGCTTATCCAACTTAAGAACGGTATAATTTGAAGAACTATCCGGATTGATATTCCAAGTCTTTTGGACAATCTGACGTACGTTCATTTTAGAGAACGGGACATCAAGGTGCACCACAGAATTTTCTTCTTCCAAATTTTTAAAGGCGACAAAAGCATTTCCATCTTTGATAAAACTCCTGACCATGATATCGGGATCGGAACTTTGACATACCACACGATTTCCAGCTACATTTTTCCAAAAATCATAAAATTGAGTGAGGGTCGAAAACTCCCAGCCCGTTACACTGTTTTTAGAGGGCTTCGCAATACTCCATTGATAGGGTATGCTGTTGGGGCCGGTCAATCGCCATTTGGACTTTCCTGTAATAAACGGAATGGTGAGTTTGATTACCTCCGGACGTTCCATAAAACCCATCACCAGGTTATGCATCGAATTGACAGTTAGCGCATTTCTGGATTCGAGGTTATTCTCGCCCCACCCTTTTCCAGTAATCCCAAATTCAGAGATCAAAACTGGTTTTACAAAACCCCATTTTATATTGGAATAGGTTTCAACAAGATCCATTATCGCTTCTGAATTACTGCCTGAGCGTTTCGCTATTTCGCCTTCGATATTCACGCCATCATACAAATGAAACGACAAGAAATCCATGTCCTTACCAGCAATGTCCATGAATTTTTTCATTCTGGAATTCCAAATCTCGAAATCCTTGTAATCATACTCCGGCCAAGCCGACGCATATCCCACCACTTTTAAACCTGGGACTTGCTCGTGAATTTTTTGGGCAACCAAAGCATGGTACTCACTCATCTTTCCGATGATACCATCCACGTCTTTCCCAAATTCTTGGGCATGCACAAATGGCTCGTTGATAGGTTCATAATATTTGGGAAGTGCTTTGTTTCCACCATAATAGTATTTGAAATAATGGGCGGTATATTGGGCCACAGCAGCCGGATCGACAGTTGGATCAAACACATTTCGAGGATGTTCCGTTACGATCAGTTGAGCAGATGCATGAGGTAGTTTACGGTTATCAAATTTCGAGATAGCTAGGCTACCCGCCTGTTTCATGGCGTTTTCATCCGGAATATTTGCAAGTTTATGGGCCAGCCCCCCTACCCCACTGAACGAGCGCCCTCCATTACCAATTTTCAAATCTTGGTATAAATAGCGAAGCTCCTTTTCGTCAAATTCATTATCAGGTATGCCGTGGTGCATATTAAAATAAACATTTCGATCCAGGGTACTTATCCCGCCAATACTTCTTTGCGTAGTAAAATCCACCGAAACTTGTACTTGACAAAAGCTGTCTGAAGCTATGATCAACAGGCTCATCAGCAGTGCTCCAAACTTTGCTTTAGCGGCACGAGCATCCCAATAGGAAAGGACAAAACTAGATAACATTGTACTATAAGCGGTTAAGTTTAAGAAGGCATTCTTAGGGCCAACGGTCTTATTTTTGCCCTCAAATAGGACTATCTAAGGAACAAATCGTACAAATTTATGTAGGATACCTGAGCCCAGATTAAACTACATTAGCAAACCATGGTATTATTTTGGCAAACCAGTCATTTATGGTATTAAACTATTAATAAGAAGCACTAATTTTATTTCGAAAAAGGAAATATACGCCATTCTAAGAATTATAACAGCCTCATAAATAACACAAACCGCCAAGATGAACAAAACCTTAAACAAAGCCTGCCTAGGAATTATAGTCTCCTTTATAGGGTTATTTACTTCGTGCAAATCTGAAAAGCACACCGATAAAAAGCCCAATATTGTATACATTTTCACGGATGATCTTACCTACCGTGCGGTTCAAATATTGGGTAATAAACAAGTTCAAACGCCCAATATGGACCAACTGGCTCAGAGTGGTACCATTTTCTCACACGCCTATAATATGGGCTCATGGAGTGGCGCAGTTTGTACCGCTTCTCGGTCCATGCTGATTTCGGGCATGTCGGTATGGCGAACCGATGAAAACCGCAAGCTTTGGCACCAAAATAACCCAACAGCCCGTGACAATACATGGCCAAAATTGATGCAAAAAGCGGGTTACGATACTTATATGACCGGAAAATGGCATGTAGATATTCCAGCCGATTCTGTTTTTATGCAAACCAAACATATACGTCATGGTATGCCAGGTGACGCTTACGACCATTCCAAAATGGCAGCGCTTTACCAAACAGAAGTAAAAACAGGCAAAAAGTCGTTCGATGATATTATGCCCAATGGCTATAACCGGCCACTTTCACGCAACGACAACAGTTGGTTGCCAACCGATAGCACAAAGGGTGGATACTGGGAAGGCGGAAAACACTGGAGTGAAGTTTTGGCGGACGATGCGCTCAGTTTTATTGACGAAGCTAGTAAAAAAGACCATCCATTTTTTATGTATTTGGCCTTCAATGCGGCGCATGATCCGCGCCAGGCACCCCAAAAATATGTAGACATGTATCCTCTTGATAGCATACAAATCCCTGAAAGTTTTCAAACAGACTATCCTTTTCACGACGAAATTGGCGTAGGGCCAAGGTTAAGAGATGAAGCACTGGCACCTTTTCCCCGAACGGAGTTAGCCATTAAAACCCATTTGCAGGAGTATTATGCAATCATTACCCATTTGGATGATCAGATCGGCAAAATTGTTGAAGATTTAAGAACAAAAGGATTACTAGAAAACACCTACATTTTTTTAGCTGCTGACCACGGCCTGGCAATGGGCCGACATGGGCTATTAGGAAAACAAAACATGTATGACCATAGTATGCGAGTGCCTCTGTTTATGAGTGGCCCAGGTGTAAAAGCAGGTCAAAAAATAGATTCCGATGTGTATTATCAGGACCTGATGGCTACTTCGTTGGAACTTGCTGGTATTGACAAACCCAGCTTTGTGGAATTTAATAGCTTGCTACCCTTGGCAGATGGATCCCAAAGCAAGTCGTCCTACAACGGGATTTACGGTTGCTACCTCCAAGTACAACGCATGATACGTAAAGACGGTTATAAGTTAATTGTTTATCCGAAAGCCAACAAAGTACTGCTTTTTGATATGAATCAAGATCCAGAAGAAATGAACGATATAGCGGCTAAACCGGAGAATCAGGAATTAAAGAAAAAGCTTTTTTCGGAGCTTCAGTCTATGCAGCAGCAGTATGGCGACACACTTGATTTGAAGAATGTAAAAATTTAAAGTAGCTATCATTTCATGAAAATTCAATTTTTAACCCTCACATTTCTAATACTGTTTAGATGCTTACTTACAGAGGCTCATACCGCAGTGAAGCCACCCAAGCATGAGCCTGTAGGTACTAAAAACGTAGCTTATCAATGGGCGAAAATGGCCTTGACAGCCACCGCCAATGATACCGACCGTAATAAACCCCGTCCAACTGTTACGTCGAGATACTTAGGGTTAATTTTTGTCTCCATTTTTGATGCTTGGTCTCGTTATGATGCCAAGGCAACGCCCGTATTCTTAACAAAGGTAGACCGACGGCCTACCCAAGAACGAAGCCTAAAAAATAAGGAAATGGCTATCAGTTATGCGGCTTATCATACACTCATGGAATATTACCCAGCCGATAGTATACTGTATAAGCAATTGATGATCCAGCTAGGATACCTACCCAATAACTCTAGTAACAATCCCAAAAGTGCTCAAGGCATTGGCCAAATGGCTGCCCAAGCAACCATTGACAAAGGAAAACACGATGGCTCAAACCAATATGGGGAGGAAGAAGGATCGGGCGGAACGCCCTATTACAACTATACCCATTACAATCCGGTAAATAATGTTGACACGCTCACCGACCCCAATCGTTGGCAGCCGAAGTATTTCTCGGATGGCAAAGGGGGGCAGTTTGCGCCAGTATGTCTTACACCTTACTGGCATAAAGTTAAACCAATCGGACTACAATCCGCCCACCAGTTTCGTCCCGGCCCACCTCCACTCTTCGGCTCCGAGCAGCTTAAAAATGAAGTAAAAGAAGTGGTGGAATTACAAGCAGGACTTACCAATGAGCAACGGGCTTTGGTTGAGTTTATGCGTGATGGCCCAAGTTCTGTACAGCAGGCCGGGCATTGGTTGTTATTTGCACAGTTTGTTTCTCGTAGAGACAATCATACTTTGGATCAGGATGTAAAAATGTATTTCTTAAATCAGGTTACGGCTATGGATGCTTTTATTGCTTGCTGGGACTCTAAGATGACCTACGATTTTGCCCGACCGTTTGCTTTGGTACATGAATATTACAGAAACAAAAAAATAAGAGGCTGGGCAGGACCCGAAAAAGGGATGGTAGAAATGCAAGGGCAAGAATGGCGCCCCTATTCACCCGAAACTTTCCTTTGCCCTCCCTTTCCAAGTTATGTTTCGGGCCACAGTACCATTAGTAGCGCTTGTGCGGAAGTTTTGAAACTCTATACTGGTAGCGAAACATTGGGTGACAGCATACGACTAGTACCTGGAACAATGACCGAACCAAACCGACTGGGTAAGCCAGTAATACTACATTTCCTCACCTTCACCCAAACTGCTGATATGGCAGGCATGTCAAGAGTCCTTGGCGGTTACCATATCCAATCTGAAAACATAGAAGGGCTTCGACTGGGCAGAAATGTAGCGCATGAAGTCTGGAAGTTTTATAATCGGCATATTGGAGAATAAAGGAGAGATTTATTAAAATATAGGTTAATAGGATGGCGAAGTAATAGCGTTTTACTGGGCATTACTACTACTTATTTACCATCAAGGATTAACGCAAAATCGAATTAAGTGGGGATTTCCTTCTTCCCTCCTTTTCCGCTCGATTAAGATTATTAAGTAATTATTTGGTCAAATCACTTGCTGAATTATACGATTACAGCTGAATTTATTAATTTGGGATTAAAACTGGAATCCATGTCATTCCCCTAAGAGGAGTTACTCAACCACCTAAAACTTATGATATCCCATTTATTACTTATCCTCCTAGTAAATTTATTCAGTTTCTCAAAGAAGCCACCTCATACGCAACCCAACATTATTCTGATTATGGCTGATGATATGGGCTATTCCGATATTGGTTGTTATGGTGGGGTAATCCATACACCTGTTCTCGATGGACTGGCCGCAAATGGTTTGCGTTTTACCCAATTTTATAATACATCACGGTGTTGTCCCACCAGAGCATCGCTGTTAACAGGCCTATACCCCCACCAAGCCGGCATAGGCCATATGATGGAAAACCGAGGAAGCGAGGCTTATCGTGGCGATTTGAGCAAGAACGCAGTAACAATTGCCGAGGTGATGAAACAGGCTGGCTACACCACTTATATGTCTGGCAAGTGGCATGTTACCCCTTTGGAACCATCAAAAGAAAGTCCTTCAAAACATAATTGGCCTTTGCAACGAGGCTTTGACAAATTCTTCGGGACGATACATGGTGCAGGAAGTTTTTTCGATCCCAATTCGCTTACCCGTAATAACGAGTTCATTGTCCCTTCATTAGACTTTTATTATACCGATGCCATTTCGGATAATGCCGTAAAGTTCATAGAGGACCATAAAGGAGATAAGCCTTTCTTTATGTACCTACCCTACACCGCAGCCCATTGGCCCATGCACGCAAAACCTGAGGACATTGCAAAATACAAAGGCAAATTCGATGCAGGCTGGGATGAGCTTAGACAAATGAAATATGACCAAATGAAAAAAATGGGGCTTATCAAACCAGAATGGAAGCTTTCCGAAAAAGATGGCATACCTAACTGGACAGATGCTGCTCAAAAAAGCTGGTACAGTTCATTGATGGAGGTATACGCAGCCATGGTCGATTGTATGGATCAAGGTATAGGAAGGGTTATGAATTCGCTTGACAAAAAAGGGATCAAAAACAATACACTAGTGCTCTTTTTGCAAGATAATGGCGGCTGTGCAGAAGAATTTGGTTTTACAGATTCGATCAAGCCCCACCATAGCACGGTTGATCCCCACGTAAAAAAGCCAATGAAAAAAGGAGAATTCCAAATCGAGATGGTTCCTAAATACACCCGAGATGGAAGACCAGTTATGGTGGGCAAAGGTTTAACGCCTGGTGGAGATGATACCTATCTTGGCTATGGAAAACCATGGGCGAATGCTAGCAACACTCCCTTCCGAACGTACAAACATTGGGTACATGAAGGTGGCATTGCCACTCCTCTGATAGTACATTGGCCCGCAGGAATAAAGGCAAAAAATGAGTTTCGCAATCAACCGGGGCATTTGATTGACATTATGGCGACCTGCATTGACGTCGCAGGTGGGACTTATCCCAAAACCTACAAAGGCAACACGATTACCCCTTTAGAAGGAATAAGTCTTCTTCCGGCATTTGAAAACCAGGAACTACAAAACAGGGCAATTTTTTGGGAACATGAAGGGAATAAGGCGGTACGTTTAGGGAAATACAAGCTCGTTTCAAAATGGAATAAAGCTTCGGAATACAATTGGGAATTGTACGACTTAGAGGCAGACCGAAGTGAAATGAATGACATCATTGAGAAAATGCCTGGTAAAGCAGCGGAGTTGATAACCTTATGGAAAGGCTGGGCAAAAAAGGCCGAAGTATTATCTTGGGCAAAATCCCAGCCAATTGATTAAGAATTTTTTAGTGAACATTTAACCGTTTTTTGGAGTTCTAATGAAAAAATCTTCCTTTTAAATCTAAGAGTATGTTTAAAAATTAACCAATAGTTTGTTTATGCTATCATTAAAATTTAAACAGGCTCTAACCCTTTTCAATAAAATCATAATTATGTAACTTGTTCCGACAATTATGTAAGAATCCTATTCAATAACATCCGATATTTGCAAACCAAAATAGAGAATATTACTATATGCGAGGTTTTACATTCATACTGTTTACATTGATATGCCTACTGGTGCTGCCGCTAGGTAACAGTTATGCATGCAGTAAGCACTCCTCCAATACAACACCGGTGAAGGTGGTATTCTCTAAAAAGAAGTGTTGTGACCAGCATAAGCAACAAAAGCATGGAAGCACCAAGAAAACCTGCGGCCATAATTGTAACGGATCGACCTGTAAGTGTGTGCATTTGACTTCGGTATTTGCCTTAAAAACCCATAGCATGGAATTGCGTCAGTTGCACCATTTTGAGGTCAGTCGTATGAACGCTTGGTTCTTCAAAGAAGCTACTCCCAAGCCGGTATACCTCACACTTTGGATGCCTCCTAATATAACTTGTTAAGTCAAACGACAACATCATTGCGCCCAATTCACAACGGAATTGGACCATTGAATGAATTATCTATGATTAACAACTTATATATACTCCCATGAAATCAATAAAAATATTGATAGCAATTGTACTATTGCTATCGCCCGTACTGTTACGTGCAGAAATAAAAAATAAATCCACTGAAAATGTAAAGGTATTAGGTGCATGTGCCCTTTGCAAAGATGGTATTGAAACCGCAGCTTTTCAGAAAAATATTTCGGAAGCCAGTTGGGATAAGGATTCTAAAATGGCCTTGGTTACTTTCGATAATAAGAAAACTTCACTAGATGCGGTCCTTAAAAACATTGCATTAGCGGGCTACGACAACAAGCATTATTTAGCTCCTGAGGATGCCTATGCCAAACTGCCGAATTGCTGCAAATATGAAAGATCCGTTCAGAAAGAAGCCATTTTGGATACAAAAATGGAACCGGATCACAGCACCATGGCCCATCATGAAAAATCAGTTGAAGCTGATTCAGATCCTTTAAAACCGGTTTTGGATGCCTATTATGCGGTAAAAGATGCTTTGGTTAATTCGGATGGTAATGCCGCTTCTTTAAAGGCTACCAGTTTAGTGAAAGCTATTAAAGCCGTAAAAATGGGAGAACTTGGCTCGGAACAGCATATGGTTTGGATGAAAGTAATGAAAGACCTTGATTTTGATGCTGATCACATTTCAGAAACAAAAGACTTAGGCCACCAAAGAGACCATTTTTCTTCTTTGTCAGAAAATATGTACAAGCTTATCAAATCTGGAAATCCTTCTGAAGCAGTTTATTACCAACATTGCCCCATGGCAAAAGACGGTAAAGGAGCCAACTGGCTTAGTCAGATACCGGTTATCAAAAATCCATACTACGGTGCCATGATGCTAGGCTGTGGTAAAACCACTGAAACCATTAAATAGCACGGAAGTATTTCTTCCAGGCATACTTTAATTGTACTTCCCGCAAAAGGCGGGAAGTACAATACCTCATTGATTACTTTAAAATATACTCCTATGTATTTTGTTAAAAGTGCTGGTAAAAAAGCAATTACCCAGATTGTCATTTTACTTTTAATTGTGGGTGCAGTACATGCACAAAAGGTGGTTCGCTATGATTTATACGTCAAAGACACCACCGTTAACTTTACGGGTAAGCTCAAAAGGGCCATTGCCGTGAACGGCCAAATCCCCATGCCCACCCTGACATTTACAGAAGGTGATACTGCGGAAATTTATGTGCACAATGAGCTCAACGAAGAGACGGCACTGCACTGGCACGGACTCTTTTTACCCAATCAATATGATGGAGTGCCCAATTTGACCCAGATGCCTATTAAACCACATACCACGCATTTGTACCGGTTTGCTATTATTCAAAACGGAACGCATTGGTACCATAGCCATTCAGGGTTGCAGGAACAAATTGGCATGTATGGCTCCATGATTTTGAATAAGAAAAACGAACCTGAAATACCAACCGTCCCCTTGGTACTCAGTGAATGGACGGATATAAAACCCGAAAATGTACATCGGATGCTACACAATGCAAGTGACTGGTTCTCTATTAAAAAGGGCACTACCCAAAGTTACTTCGAGGCAATCCAACAAGGTTACTTTAAAACCAAAGTTGCCAATGAGTGGAAACGGATGACGGCCATGGATGTGAGCGATGTCTATTACAACCAGTTTTTAATTAATGGCAAAAACGAGAGCCAACTTTCACAGTTCAAACCCGGTGATAAAGTACGATTACGGATTTCAAATGGAGGGGCTTCCACCTATTTCTGGCTTACCTATGCAGGTGGAAAAATGACTGTGGTAGCGAATGATGGAAATGACGTAGCGCCTGTGGAAGTAGATCGGTTGATTATTTCTGTTTCGGAAACCTATGATGTGGTGGTCACTATTCCAGAAGTAATGCCGGAAGCCGAACCGATCTCCTATGAATTTTTGGTTACCTCTGAAGACCGAACCCGATCTGCCTCTCTATTTCTTGGAAAAGGTGTAAAACAACTCGCCTCTCCCCTTCCCCGACTCAAATATTTTGAGGGAATGAAAATGATGAACGGGATGATGAAAATGAATGGAAATTTGGACGACATGGGCATGAATATGAGCCTGAACCAAATGGATATGAACCTGGTGATGTATCCTGAAATTTCGGGCCCGGCAAAAAGTAAGAAAACAAAAGAGTCCAAAAAACCAGAAGAAATGGATCATATGGATGGAATGAAAATGGAGGACTCCATGCCCCAGATGGGAAAAGGGCATGAGAATCATAACAAGTACAATAGCAATGCCTTGTCGTCTATTACTACGTTAAACTATGCCATGCTCAAATCACCAGATAACACCTCGCTTCCCAAAGACGCACCTGTGAAAGAGCTCCGCTTTGTGCTCACCGGAAATATGAATCGATATGTATGGAGCCTTGATAACAAGGTAATTTCGGAAACCGATAAAATTTTGATCAAAAAAGGAGAAAATGTTCGGATGGTCATTTACAACAATTCAATGATGCGCCATCCCATGCACCTGCATGGTCATGATTTTAGGGTATTGAATGGCCAGGGAGACAATGCGCCACTCAAAAATGTACTTGACATTATGCCCATGGAAACCGACACCCTCGAATTTGCAGCCACTGAAAGTGGGGATTGGTTTTTTCATTGCCATATTTTATACCACATGATGAGCGGGATGGGCCGGGTTTTCTCTTACCAAGACTCTCCTCCCAACCCCGAAATACCGAACCCAAAACTGGCACAACGCCGATTAAATGCGGATGATAAGGGATTTCATTTTATGGCCGAAAATGATTTTGCCACTAACGGAAATGACGGAGAAGCCATGTTGCAAAACACCCGGTGGAGCATAGGAAGTGAATGGAGGCTGGGATATAATGATCACCACGGTTATGAAGTAGAAACGCATGTGGGACGGTATATTGGGAAAATGCAATGGCTCATGCCCTTTATCGGATTTGACTGGCGTTACCGAAAAATGAGTATGGATCATACGGAAACCAATCTTTTCGGACAACGGAATACCAAAGACAAAAGATCCGTCCTCAGTGCCGGTTTGAACTATACCTTACCCATGCTGGTAACTGCACAAGCAGAAGTTTTTACAGATGGAATTGTTAGGTTTCAACTGGAACGAATGGATATACCTCTATCCAAACGACTGAGAATGAACCTGATGGTCAATTCGGACAAAGAGTATATGGCATCACTCAAGTATATTTTTACCAGATATGCGGGCATTACCGCCCATTATGACAGCGATATGGGATTTGGAGTGGGTCTTACCTTGAACTATTAGATTGGAGTAGGAGGTAAAAAAAAAATTAATCCCCGTCGGTTAATCACAAAGTGAAGTCAAACTCACACGAGTCTATACCATATAATCGTTTAATAAAATCCTCTAGAATCTGAGTGGTGCTTCAATGATGTCCAAAGGTCAATGCAATTAAAAATAGAGGGATCACTAATTTCTTAACCCATTAAGAAATTAGTGATCCAAAAAAACTATTGGCATCAAATGTTTATAGGGAGGGGGGACAATAAATGCTAAAAATATATAATTCAAAAGAAGAGGTCGTCGAACAACCCACAAGTAAATCTATTAGGAAGGGTATATTTTGATTGAAGTTAAATCGTATTATTTGTAAAGCCCCGTCGCCGAGACTATTGTGACTACTACGCTTTTTTCATCAACAGCATATACGATTCTATGTTCTTGGTTTATTCTTCTAGACCAGAATCCGGTTAAGTGATGTTTTAATTGCTCGGGCTGACCAGTTCCCGTATAAGGGTGCTCAGTCAGCTCGTTAAGAAGTTTTCGAATCTTCTTGAGTACAGGCTTATTTCCGGATTTCTTAAGTTTTTCGATTCCTTCTAGCGCCTTATCAGTAAATTCAATGGAATAGCTCATAAACCAAGTAGACTGTCAAAATCAGCGGGGTCTACTTTGGTTGTTTTACCCTCCCGGTATTGACTGATCCCTTCTTGTATATCAGCCATTGTATCGGGATCCATAAAGTATTTATCCTTTCCTCCAACAGGAGTTAAAACATAGGACTTCTCTTTGCCACGTTGAATTATGACCTGTTCGTTTTTATCAACAAGGTCCAAGTATTTTTTTTGATTATTTCTAAATTCTCGAGAGCTAATAACAAGCATATGAATATCATTTGTGTACTAAATTGGTACACAAAAATAGAATAAATAGTTCCTTAATAGTGGTACAGTTTCACAAGGTTGTAGATGGGAAGGGATTATTTTGGAGTATAGGTTTTTAAGAATGGTAGACCTACCGCAGGTCTATTTGTGTTTGTGGTAAAATAAAAATATTCAATTTCTCTACCTTCCAGCTCTGAATGGGTAATTTTATTTCTTTGGGGCTTGAACAGAAATAACGTTGTCGTCCCTCCTATTTTAATTATCAAACTGTTTGAAAAATTAAATTACTGTCCAGTGCTAACGCGGAATAGAAAAGGTAGCCTAAGAGAATATTTGGAGTATACTTCTAATTTTTAAAGTGATGTTACTAAGTTTCACATGATTAACACTTCGATTATTTCAATTCTTTCTTGATCCTAATAATGTAAATCGCTCTCAAAAGCAAAAGTGACTCGACGTAGGCACTTATTATTGCATTTTTGGTAGATAATTTCTTACGATACCTGATGGTGGGGTTCTAATATTTAGTTTTTTTGGTTCCATATCTTCAATTACGCTTTTGATAATAGCCATTATCTCTATATACCACGCATCACTGCGTTCACATTTTTGCAGGTTTTTTATATGGTTACGTCCGTATGGTTTTTGATATGGTGTTCTGGTGCATTCGCTGTATAACTCATTGGTGGTTATGAAGCTTATTGTTTTTTGAAAGGCGTTTCCATGCCTAAGAATAATACTTTTGTTTACGGGTATGGGTCCGATAATGACTTTTAAAGTGATGCAACCATACCTTATATTAACGTACCAAACTTAACGGGATAACCTGTATTCAATTGGTATTATCTAAACCCCACGTTATAACCATACCGACGAGCTACTACTCGGGCCCAACTTTTCTTTTAATTAGAAGCTCATACACCCTTTGTTGACATCCGTCATGGATAATGGATGTGGGGTTCCTGCCCTACCCCTAATTTTACCAACCCACGTACCTAAACATCCCTTCTCCAGTACTCCCGAAAATGGCAAGGTATAAATTGAGTAGTATCAGCAGGATGTACCAATACTGTATGGCCCAATTGGCCCATTTCTCCGGTAAGTGGTTTCGCAGAAATTCGTACATATCAATTCAGGAAAAATAAAATTTTATACACATGGAATGCCTCCGAAAAGCTGTTTGTAAAGATCACCACACAGGACAAAATATAGAAAAGAGCTGTACCAAGGCGGACCGTATTTTTGAGAAGGAAAGAATTACCTATTGGTAGAATTCCGGAATAGGTAATTCCAACAAACTGTATCATTCCCCAAACCAGATACCGCCAACTTAATTCGTGCCAAAGCCCTATTATGATCATGGTAAGAAATACGCCTAGCATCGGATGGCGGAAATAGGACGCAATTGGGGTATAAACATAATCTTTACAAAACTGTGACAGGGACATATGGTATTTGGTCCAGAACTCACGCATATTTAGGGAAAGGAAGGGATAGTCAAAGTTTTCATTGATACGTATACCCGCCAGCCGTGACAAGCCAATAGCAATGTCGGAATAACCTGCAAACTGAAAATAGGCGTTGAATACATAAATACACAAGCTCAAAAATGTATATACCCATAGGTAGTGCTCTTGCAAAGGTTGGGCAAAAAAGTGCAGCTTTGCCGAGATTAAGTAGTTTGCGATCACCACGACTTTGGTAAAACCGTACAGTATACGTTCCAGACCATAGGTTATATTCATTTCGTCGTACCTTCTTCTTTCCCAATCCTTTATGAAAGATTGAAAATGATTAATCGGCCCTACAATCATTACAGGAAGAAAAAGATTATAAGAAAGGTATTCCTTCCATGTAACCCGCTGGATCTTACCTTTATAGCATTCCAAAATGAAATGTATATTTCGGAAAACATAGTAAGAAAGCCCGAGGGGTATAAGCCAGCCCGGAGATACGGTGAGCTTAATTTTTGCAAACAATAATATTCCACACGTAAGAGTCAGACAAAGTACCATCTGTATCTTTTGCGAAAAATTACTTTTGAAAAGGATAAAGTAGTTAAAAAAAACGATCGTCAGTAACAGCATTAAACTCCACGGAGACTTATATCCCAAATAACCCATCGTAAATGCGGGAATTATTAATATGCTCCATTGGGCGCGAGAGCTCCATGACAAAGAAACCGCAAGCACCGAAACAAAGAAAAATTCGGCTAATAATTGCATAATTCTTGGTTTAGCTGGCTCGAAAACCAAGGCACGAAAACGCTACTTCCTAGGCGATTCATATGCGCTCCATCATAAAATAAGCGATCCTGTATCCGATCCCGAGGTATTTCCCATGAAACAATACCATCAGCTTTTTGATACTTTTCTACTTTTTTTAACAACGCAGGAACCCTATTTTTATACGATGGGGTTTCTACAACAGGGTATCTAAGTAGGACAATTTTACAATTTTTACGAATTAACTTTTGAAAGGATTTGTCGACTACCGAGGCTTCATTTTCTACCATGTTGTATTGCTTTTTACTACGTAATTCCCAAAGAACCGTGTCTCTTTTATTATTTAAATGTAACTCTGGAATATACCCACCCATTTTGTCTATATTTTGATCCATGACCGACTTGTCTAGGCGAATCAGGGCCAGGGGATCATGTCTTAAATAAATAATATTATAATCCCATATAAACCGGAAATGACTTACTTCCTTCCTTAAAAGCATTAATAGATTACTTTCAAAAAATAGGTAATGAGGTGGAAAGTCGGATAGTGACTCTAAAATCCCAAATTCCTGAACCCTTTGCAGTGTCAGCATATTGACTGTGAGATACAGTATTTTGGTAGGTCGGCAGTTTACAGCTACTTGGGGAGCTCCTCCAAAAGCATTTAAAGCAAGCGAAGAACCCAGTATAACTACTGTCACGGTATCTTTCCCAGTACTATGCAGTTCCTTAATTTTGGCCCTGTAATGAACTGCCGTTTGAGTACTGGGAGAATCCTTCCCTATAAAAAATAGCCACAGATAAAGGATCACACCCAAAACAACTACAGCGGCAGTCCCCCAAACCCTAAGCGGTGGAGTCATTGAAGTTTTCTTTTTACCAAGTTGCTAATAGAGCCTATGCTGTCCATAGACATAATATCCTGCGTGGTGAGTGTTAAGTCAAACGCGTCTTCTAAGTGGGTTATTAGCACAAAATGGTTGAGTGAATCCCATCCTGCCAGAGAACCTTGCGTACTGGTCAGACTTATTTCATGAGGCTCAATTTTGAAAACCGAAGCTGCCATGGCCAGTATTTTATGGTCAAGGTCTGCGAAGCTTTTAGTTTCCTCTTTGGAAATCACCCAGGCATTTTTGAGAGTTGCAAGCTCTATTTTACCTCCGGCATTTTTGGGTAAGGCTTCTTTGATAATCATTTCAGCTGGAATTTTTTCTTGCTCCAACACCGCACGAAGCTTCTTGTAAATGTCGTTGATAGTTAATGACTGCTTTTGATCCAATACGATGAAAGCAATCATTTTTTCCACCATTAAAGGATCATCAACCCCTATAATAATTGCCTCCTGAATACCCGAAATTGCCAATAATACTTCTTCAATTTCTTCTGGATGGATCCTAAATCCACCGCTATTTATCATGCGTTTAATCCGACCAGTTATTTTGATGCAACCGTCGGCATCGCGCTCTGCCAGGTCGCCGGTGTGTAGCCAGCCCTCTTTTAAAACGCTGCGTGTTTCCAATTCGTTTTTGTAATAGCCCGTCATAAGGTGATTACCCCTGATCAGCAGTTCGCCCGCATCCGCCTCCATGGAATTGGAATCTATCAGTTTTATTTCGCAATCAATAGGTTTACCAATCGTGCCAATTTTATGGCTTGCGGTACCGGGGATTGCATAAATGCTGCCAACCACTGTTTCGGTAAGCCCGTAAACATTCGCAATAGGTACCCCTAAGAGCTTTTCTGTCTTCTCCCATAAAACAGGATCCAGTTTTGCAGCCACCGAAATAATATATTGAAAATCCTCCGTTTGAAAAGAATCTTCATAACCTTCAATATACTTTTCCAGGAAAGCAAGGATCGTTGGAACCGTAACATAATGGGTAACACGATGCTTATAAATCGAGTTGAACACCTGATTAATTTTGGTGATGTCAATTTCAATAGTAGAAACCCATGTGCAACCCGCGCTAAACGAAAGTAACGGACCTTGATTTACCCCATCCGAATGATACAGATTTAGATTATTGAATATGGCACTGTTATTACTTAGGGCATACACATTTTTGAGGGTTTCTATATGTGTAAAAAGAGCCTTATAGCTAATTTCTACACCTTTGGGGTTAGAGGTAGTCCCCGAAGTAAACATGATAAAAGCGGGCAAGGTTTCCTCTATCTGAGCCGGGTATGCGTGTTGCAACAGGGTATAGTTTTCCAAAACAGCTGGATAATTTCCATCGTTAGGCTTAGTCACATCCTTTTTGAAAACCTTACCAAACAATCCGGATTTTACCGGTTTGCTTCTTTTGACAACCTTATTTCCAGCCGATGGAACCTCCCATTTTTCAAACAGCTGTTCGTCTAGAAAATAAACGTTAGGCTCCACAGTCTCCCGAATAGCATCAAAACGTTGCAAGCTTGTATTAGGATCAATGAGTAAAGCCGTGAGGCCGTGGCGGTATATTGCCAGCAAAATTTCTGCAAAACTCCTTTTGTCCGTAGTCGACAGCACCACCTTATCGCCTTTCGATAATTTCAGATCAGCAAAAAGTGCCGATAATTTAGCGACCTGATTGAGGATTTGTTCAAAGGTTACTTTTTCATCGTTTTCAAGGATAGCAAAGACTTTATTCTTATTTAATTGTGCTCTTTCAAATGCAGCTACTATGCTCATATAATTTCCAATAACCTTTTCTTATTAAGTTTTCCATTAAGTTTCCGGGGGATGGAGTCGACCTTAAAAAATTCGATCGGGACTTTCCAAAACCCAAATTTTTCATTGATTTTATCTAAAATCAATTTTTCTATATGCTTACTATTTTCATTCCCAGCCCCAAGTACAAGTGCTAGATACTCAGCCTCATTTTTCATGATCGAAATCAGGGCATAATCTCCACAGAGAAAAGAGTCTATTAGCTCTTCCAGTTGGGAGAAGTACACGATTTCACTGCGTTGTGTTTTTATGAAATTTTCACTACGTCCTTTTAAGTACACCGAGCCATTGCTATCCACTTCCACCAAATCCTTTGTTCTCAACCAACCATCGCTGTCCAGGTCCATGGCATTTTCTTCTTCAAAATAGCCTTTTGAAAGATTTCCACTGTAAATGTAGAGTTCCTCGGTTTGGATGTCTTCGGGATCAATATTGGCCTTTACCTTCAAAAGCGCATCCAACGGAATTCCAATGCTATCAGCTCCAATAACACCGTCTGTAAGCGGCTCGGCAATGCAAACACCCGAAGTTTCGGTAAGACCGTAATAGTTTTTTATTAGGATACCCGTGGCTTCAAAGAAACGCAGTTGGAGCTTGTCAGACAATTTGCTTCCTGTAGACAGTGCTAGTCTGAGGCTTTTCAACTGTACCTTCAGATTTTTAATGGACAATAGCAGTTGATACAAAACCGGACTACCCGAAAAAACGGTGATTTGGTGCTGTGTGATTTGACTCACAATTCCTGAAGCCAAATGTAAAGTCTGACTGTCGGCAATCACCACAGAGCCACCACATTTAGCAGGAACGATACAAGCATTACGTAATCCAGACATAGATTCAAGACTTCCCAGTGCAAGGAAGCGATCGTTTTTCGTCCAATTGTAAGTTTCGACTATGTTGGCTGCGCTTTGAAAAAGCTGAGCATGTGTTAGTTTTACACCCTTCGGTGCCCCGTTAGAGCCCGAAGTACTGAGTATGACGGCCACATCCGACTCTTGAACTTGGGAATCCAGCTCCGTAGGTTCGTCGGCTAGCCAGATAGTAAAGTGATTTGAATTTTCTTCTTCGTTTTTTTCATCAAAAAATATATTCAAAACACCATTTTGTAAGACCAGCTCCTTTTCAGAAAAGACAATTTGAGGATCGTACTTTTTGATAAGGTCATGCACCTCGGTTTCCGATAAGGAAGCCTTAAAGGGAACACAGATTAGTCCGGCGTGCATAGCTGCCCAAAATATTGAAAAAGAGACTGCCGAATAGCCCTCTTCCAGAAGGATAATGCTCCCAGATTTTAGATTTTCTGCCCTTAATGAGGTTACAATATGTTTAATAATCTGATCCGTTTCTTCATAGGAATAGGAAACACCAGCTTGGTCATCGGTCAGATAAGTATTTTCAGGAAACAAGTTTAAAGTTGTTTTCCAAAGGGCCGGTAGCGTATGTTCTCCCTCAGGTTCCACCCACTTCTGTGTAGCATGGTAAATTTGCAGTCGAACCGCACTTTGGCTTACAGGTACTATTTGGATAATCTCAAGTCGTTCCAGATTTTTTAATAAAACCAAATACGATTCCGTTTCCATGCCGAGAATAGACTGAATACGGACCAAGGTATAACCCTTTTTTATCCAATATATAATTTTTCGCTCAGCGTCCGTAAGTTGGTACCCATCCGTAAGTCTAACCACATCGCGGTACACGGGGTGCCGCTCCATGTGCTCCTTTTTAACCGTGTCAGGACTTTCTATTACTTGGCCAAAAATTTTTATTTCAAGCAGATAATTGAATATTCCGTTACAATTTTCAAGCCCATAATGGCTTAGAAAATCCATAGAACTCAATTGTCCTTCAAAAGAACTTCCAGAAGGCGATAGCGCCACCAGCGCATTGTAATCCGACGTGGTAGGCGCGGGTGCTATGTGCTGAATAGCTCCTTTTTGAAATAAGAAAAGCGCAGGTTCTGGATACACCCAAGTACTAAAACCTTTGGTATTCCGATCCAGAATATGTTGATAATCTAATCCATGGACCAGATCTCCTCCCCGTGAGAAATAGGGATCGGGTTCACTGTTGGCCAAATGTACATGCGGAAAGAAGACGAAACCATCAGACTTTACGATCCGAAAAACCTCTTCTATTAACGAGGACTGAATCTGGTGATGCAAAATATCAAAGCCAAAAACCACCCGAACACTTTCTGTCTCAAACGGAAGTTTTTCTCGAAGTTTTGTAAAATTAATTTCCAGATTTGGACTGGTTTTCGTTTCGTTAAACCAGTAATTAAAACCGTTATAACCGAGCACGTCCGTGTTACCTTCCCAGCAACTGATGATTTTTTGTTCGGGAAAAAGCCCAGCCAGTAAAAATGCCGACCAGCCAGTCCGGTTGGACAAGTCGACGATCACGTCGCCTTTTTCCAATGTTTTTTTCAGAAAATCAATAAAAGGAAAAAAGGCCCTATATGATTCACTGTAAGGACTGTACATCGCATACAAATCCGTGGCAGGTTTTGTGAACTTGTTTCTTGCAAATCGCTGGTACTGAACCGTATCAATTTTGGATGCGATTTTATCTTGTTGGCGCTTTACAAGCCAAGGAATATTTAGAACGGATTCCTCATTAAAATTAAGGTTCCCTATCTGCGGAATGTACTTCATAAAGGCATGCTTTATTTATAAAAGTCTATAGGTCGTATGGAGGTATTATTCAAAACGTATTCTTGCGAATCCGTTGATGCGGATATTCCTTACAAAAAAATTTAGGAATTACAAGGAGATTTATTAGATGAAAATGCAGAAATCAGGAGGACATTAAATTATAAAACTAGTTTTAAAAAAGATGAATTTTTATTACAAACGTAAACAACATTTTTGATAAAAATTCATCTAATAGTGGCAAGAAAGATTCTTTTTTTAGGGGGGGATGTTAAGAAAAACACTAATTCCTTGAGAAACACTACTTTGGGCAAAAAAAATGATTTTTTTTGGTACCGTAACAAACCGGTTTTCCAGTGAGTGCGGAGAATTTCAATTACTAAGAGCCTGTTTAAATTTTAATGAGAGAATTAACTATTGGTTAATTTTTAAACAAGCACTTAATAATTATTTGAAAGTTAACTTTGAAAACCTATGCGCTAGCCTACAAATGAAGGAGTATGATAGGTGGGTGGACTAGTTAGTCTATTTCCCAAGTAACCAATAACTTTTTCGTAGTATTAACCACATATTGGTTCTGGTCTGTTAAAAGCGCTTTTACTTTTTCAGTTATTAAACCATTGGACAAATGGTGAATGGAAATCAATTTCAAAACATAACCTAGAGCAGTGGGATTAAGCCTGCCATCCTGATAATAAGTTAGCAACTGAACTATTACTTCGTCGAATACGATGGGTGTTTCTGCCAGTTTCCAAACAATATCCAGCTTTTTCAGATCGTCCAACTTGGGTATCTCACCTACCAATGCTTGCTGTAATACTGCGGTATTCAGATTCTGTGCATGAATCGCCCGCATGGCCAAATTTGCAATTGATTCGTTTGGAGAAATAATTCTATCTAATAGATCCTTATAAAAGAGTGTAGCATAAGAAGCGCTACCCACCAAATGGTTTAACGCCCAAACATCATAAACCGGATCATTTTGGGTAAAGGCCCGCTTCAAGTAGCCTTCATTCAACCTTGCTTCTAATAGTGTGGCAATCTTACTTTTTGTGGGGCCATAAACAATTTGCCATAATGTGTAACAAGTATATACTGCCTCCCGAACTACATACTCGCTTATTGATTTACGAGTCGCACCGGAAGAACCATCCACCTCGTCTTCTTTTTCAACCACCAAATCCGCTATATCCAACTCCTGAAACATTGAGGACTCGTCAGCCAATATGAATTCTAGTTTGGCATAATCTTCAGAAGTAAATTCCGTATGATCGGTTTTGGTTAAGGGCTCGTTATCAATCAGTTCGAAACGCTGGTAATTCCCTACTCCATCCCAGTAAAGGCGAATATTGACCATCTTGCATTGTTTGGTAGTACAAACCGACTTATTAATGTCCCTACTGAACCAATTAGAAAGTCCGTTTTCGGATTGGCTTTCTATCAAAGTAATGGTATCCGTTGAATCATCCGGGTCAATAAAAACATGGGTTAAGCGAATGTGATCGTCTGCAAATGCCGCCTGAAACACCACGCACCAGCAAACCACCACCCATGACAAAGCCAGCCTACCAGAACGATAGCACCATGCCATTTTGATTCCTTTCTCCCTATTTCTCATAACGTTATGCCTACTGGATCCGTAATTAATATTGCAATTTGGTTATAAGCTCCATTTTACTTCCGCCCAGTTCACCTCCTGAGGCAGACGGCTAGAGCGGGCAGCAATTGCAGCTACACGACCGGCGGCCTCGCCCATTACTACGGCATTCCCCGTCACCCTATAGCTAGAATGTGCAATAAAGTCACCGCTGATACAGCGACCAGCCATCATAAGTCCTTTAACATCCTTGGCAATGAGCGAACGAATTGGAATATCATAAGGAATGGCCTTAACACCTCTATTATACACCTGTTTATTTTCGTCTTCTTTTTTCACCGAGTGAACATCTACACCAAAGGTAACTCTACAAACAGCATCATTATGCCTGGCTCCTTGGATCAAGTCATTGGCTGTAACAGTATATAATCCATGAATTCTACGACTTTCACGCACCCCTATTTGTTCGGCGGTGGATACAATTCGGAAATGTTCCCAGACACCACCCAGCGAGCGCAACCCGTTTACGATTTGATGGACTTCTGCTCTTGCTTTGAGCGTGGCAATACTGATTTGTTTGGCATCGAAACCGACATAACCATATTCATGATTTGCCATTAACATAAACAAATCATCACGGATTGGATATAACCCTGGCAGGCTGTAAGAAGGTTTTACGCCACTTCGGATGATTTCCGCTTCCAGTCTTTTTTTGGAAGGAGACCGCAACTTACTATCCTGAGCATCGCGCACGAAGGGTTTAATATCTTCATACTTCACCCCATTTACAAGTGCCAAAAGGCTCATTGGCTGGCCTTCTCCCTCAGAACCACCATATTCATAATTACAACCCGCTTGCTGCGCCAGATCGCCGTCGCCTGTGCAATCGATAAAAACCTTTGCGGTCCAAGCTTCCCGCCCAGACTTCGACTCCGTTAGAACATGGGTCAAACGACCGTTCTTAACGGCTGTAGCTACCACCCTAGTGTGCAAACGAACGGTCACGTCGGCCTCCACACAGTAAGCTTCTAAAATAGCCTTCATCACTTCGGCATCAAAAGAATAGCTGCTGCCCGTATCAACAGTACCTGCCCCTCCTAACTTCGCCAAATCACGTTTAATTTCATTTATTAAACCTGATTTGTTCGCATTATCCAGTATCCAAGTAAGATTCCCCGAAGTCCAAACACCACCCAAACAACCATGTACCTCTATCAGTAGCGTTTTGGCACCATTGCGCCCTGCTTCTATTGCAGCAGCAATACCAGCTGGCCCCGCACCACACACAATCACATCATAATCTCCCGCAATAGGAATAGTCCGTTTGGCTTCTACCAATCCCTTTTCTTTCAAATCGGCACTTACCGCAAATGAATCACTAAAAGGAAGTATTGTACCAAAAATGGCCGCATTTATAAAGGTTCTCCTTTCCATAATATCGTGTCGATTTACTTCATTTTGTTTTGGTACAACTCATTTAAAAATTCCCCTCTCGTCCAGGATTTTGCTGACAGTTTTCGTTGCGCATCTTCCCGTTCCGTTGGAGGAAGTTGTTTTATCCAACTATTAGCCAAAGTTTTTGTCAATACCGTATTGGGTTGAAAGTCGTGGTACTGAGAGGCATCGCGGTATTGTAGCTTATGAATAACCCGAGGCTTCAATACCATTTCATGGAGGTGGTACAAATCATGAAAAAAGCCTTTGGTTCCATAATATTGGGTTGCCTCAAAATACGGAGAATCCGCCTCTACGTCGGAAATATAAATCAACTTCCCTCCTCTTTTAAGAAGAATAGACTGGATATCCGCAATATTTACCTGATCAACTGTCATTTTGCCCCTAATACTCAAACTGGCGGCAATACCTGCTGCCTGTCCCAAAGAGGACCAGGTCGGCTCCAGCCTGATACCACAAAACCCAACATGGCTCGACGAAATGGCTACCGGAACGATGAGATTGGTAAAATGTTTTGGCAGCATTACCCCATAAGGTATCTGAAAAGGTTGTGGCACAAAACTAAAATCACCTTCGGTTTTGTCGGGGTATATGGGTCCCGGAGCAGAAACACCATGGCAGTTCAAGGCATAATCTCCTACCGCTACGCTATTAGTATTAAGAACACTACGGATTGAGTTTGCGGCTTGGTAGGTATTATGTTCTGTAAAAACCTCATTTCCCATTATCCGCCGGGCTTCTCTTATATAAAGACGGTAAGGGAAGTGATCATTGTCTGTGAACTCATCTTTGGCCATCCCCCAAACCCTCGCCTTTTGTCTTATATGGAGAGGAATACCTTCATCGTTTTGCAAGAAATAGATCATCCCTAAAATATGTTGCTTATGCTCTTGAATAATCCGTTGCCGGACTTCGCGAGTTCCATTGGGATAATCGTAATTCCTACCCAAAGATGAGAGTCGTACTGCAGCATTTTTAATATCATTGATATCCGCCTTTCGGTTTACCAAAGGCTGCACCCTTAGTATTCCAGTAGCATCTTCGGTAAAAATTTCCGATACCTTACCACTGTGAAAAGCCTCCAAAATTGGCAAATAATCTTCCCTTTTATAGTGATCGGGCTTTTGGATCATTATGCGGTTTTCGGCAGAGTCAGTCATGATAATCCGAAAATTATAAGCCTGAACTTTGGCATCAGCCTGCCCGGTTCCTCCAGTTAGGATTTGCCCTTTATCCGTAAATATGTGTCCCGCAAATCGTTCACAAAACTCCGTGCGGTCCTCACGGCCTATTCTGTACTCCGCACCAGCTGCTACGGCCAAATCGCCTTCATAAGTGGCATCGATAAAAACTTTTGCAGAGAAGTCGACCCTCTTATTGTTTTGCAAATTCTTAAAAGAAACCGAGGTAATCTGGTGTCTTTCTTCAGATAATTTATTTACAGAACTGGCAACAATCACATGACGGGTAAGCACTTTTACTTGATGCTCTTTTAAAAGCCCATGGAAAATCTGCAAGGTTACGTGGGGCTCTGCATTTACGCCGAAATAGGAATCTTTCACTTGTTTTGAATTAACCCCATATTTTGTCTGATAATAGGCCATAACCCGAAAGCGGTAGTCATTAAAATCTCCACTTAAACCTTCGGTAGAAATAAAGTCTGAAAAAGACAAGCCGCCAGTCATCAACCCCCCAATATGCTCATACTCTTCTACTAACAAGACACTGTTACCGGATTTCGCTGCATTTACAGCAGCAAAAATT
>CAXBLH010000001.1:0-107451 GCA_963976315.1 uncultured Dyadobacter sp. | reverse complement strand
GTAATTCGTCCATGAATCTTGACAAATCTCATAACACTCATGGTGCGGCTCTAAACCATGATGGATAAAGGTAAGTTCGGTTTGATTCTCCTTTTTTGAAATTTCAAAACTTATGTGCGTGCCTGTCCACTCACTGGTGTCTTTGGTGAATTTGAAGTAGTTTTTTACAACATACCATACGATCTTTTCGTGAGGAACGAACTCGGTGATTTTCATTTGACACTGGTGGATGTCTTCGTATTGATAGTAAAATACCGCGTTGAGCCTATTGGTATCACCTTCAATCTCTTCTGACCACCATCCCCGAACGTTGGTAACGGCATTAAAAACTTCTTCTGGTGAATTGTTTAATAGAAGTACTGTTGTAAAGCTCTGGTTATTCATATGCTGATTTTTTTAAGTTTTTAGACCTCATTTAATGAATTTATTCCCTGTTCCTTTAGTTTAGCTAATGCGTCTTTCATTGCTTTAACTTGTTCTGGTGGGTGTCCTTGCCAATGAGAAATTTCTCCGACTATCTTAAACGGATGGCTTGAACGATACGATTTTGTGGGGTTATCAGGGAATTTTTTATCCGTTAAATCAGGGTCATCCTCTATTGGTCCTGTTGGTTCTACTAAATATATTCTTTCACGTTCCTCGCCAAATGCAAGTTCAGCGCCCCAGATAGCTGCGTCTAATGTGGCTGAAAGAAAAATGTATTTTGCATTTTTTCTCTGTCCATAATTTGAGTTAAAACCAACTTCAATAAACTCCCCCAGTTTCAAGTCCGACCGCGTCCCGTGAAAATAGGTCTGTGCAAAAGGTGTTGCACCCTGTTTATTTGATTTCTGTTCTGTGTTATTTTCTCCCATCGTCTAAAATTAGGTACTAGTTTATGCATGTGTTAGTAGTCACCTTGCTAACTATCTATTAGGTTCGTAATAAAGCACAATTGTACCTGAATCGAAAGTTTTTGTCTTTACAAGGCTGAAAAATTTCCGGTCTTTTATTTTGTCAAACAACGGCAGACCTTTTCCTTCTAGCATGGGGTAAATACAAATCTGAAACTCATCAATCCTATTCAGATTTAGTAACTGAATAATTAAACTCCGACTGCCCACCAAAATATCTTTAGCACCGCCGTTGGGAGATTTTTTCAGTTCTAAAACCATTTCTTCAAGGGAATGATTTGACAATTCTGCACTATCCCAATTGGTGTTTTTCAAGGTCTGTGAAAAAACGACCTTTGGTATTTTGTCAATAGCCAAAGCAAAGTCGTCCATAGATTTCTCGCCAGAAGGATTTTTTAAGAGCGTTTGCCAAAATTGCATCAATTGGTAGGTGGTCCTACCATATAAAATTACCCCTGCATTGTCTAAAAGACTAGCATAATGCTGATGTAAAGGAGCATCTGGGATACCTACTGTATGGTCGCAAATCCCGTCAAGCGTTATGTTTATGGCTGCAATTACTTTTCTCATATTTTATGGATTAGTGTAGGTGAGCAATACCACGCCACTCTCGAATATCTTCGCATCAATGAGTTTCAAATAGAGTCTGTTTTTCATACCTTCAAAAAGCGGTGTACCACGATGCAATGCTACAGGATCGATCATGATTTCATAAGTATCAATCAAACCAGCATCACAAAACTGTGAAACAATACTACCACTACCCAAAATAGTCAAATCATTTCCTTTGCTTGATTTTAGTGGGCGAATTTGTTCCGCAATATCACCACTCATGATAGAGCTGTTATTCCATTTGGCAGTTTTTAGCGTGTTGGAGAAAACAATTTTCTCAGCTTTATTCATGCCAGCAGCTACTCTGGGAAACATTTCTGCCGCCATTGGCGTTGGCCAAAAATTGGACATCATTTCATAAGTGGTTCTACCAAAAAGGAGTGTGTTATTGGTGCTAAGGGCTTGTTCGGAATATCTCCCTTCTTCTTCACCATGGCGATGCCAGCTCGTATCGTTGTTTTCTCCCTTGTAATATCCGTTAAGGGATAGGAATGTAAAGGCGGTAAGTTTTCGCATGAATATATATGATGACCTTCGGTATTATGTTTGATAGATTCTATAATGGCCAACTTCTATACGGGCCAAAACCGCGCTCATTCCAGAATTTCGATGGTATTGTTGGAGTCTTTCACTACCCGGATTATCTTAACCACATCTACAATAACCTGCACAGACTCCACTCGAAGAATGTTGTCACAATCTTCTAGATCGAAATTAATTTTGTGATTTGGGAAAAGCTCATTTAATCTTTGGAGTATTTTATCGGCCTGCAACGTATCACCCACATTCGTTTTAAAAACTTCAATAACAGGGTAGAGGGTCTCGTCTTGTGAAACTGGCGTATTATCTAACCGATTCATTTTTTTCTCCACAGTTGAACATCCACTGCACACCAAACTGATCGATACAACTACCATAATAATCACCCCAAAACATCTCTTCAAGTTCTTGAGTTACTTGCCCGTCTTTGGATAGCGCATCAAATAACTGTTTGGTTTCTGCACGGGTTTCGGGTTGGAGGTTGATGTATGAATTGTTTCCAAAGTTCAATTTGAAGCCCATTGACTCTGGTGCATCTGTCCCCATGAGGCTGTGGCAGCCCAATATTTTCAGTTCAATATGCATGATTAAGTTTTTGTCCTCTTCGGCCATAGGCGGCATACCTTCTTGAGGAGGAATATCACCAAAACGCATGGGGCCATTCCCAAAGAATTCCCCTCCAAAAATGGATTTGTAAAAATTGAATGCTTTTTCTGTATTTCGAGAAAAATTGAGATAGGTGCTTACTGCTGCCATGGTTTTTTGGTTTTATACGGTTTACTTATACTTTATAAACGAATTAGTTTTTAATTTCTATAACGTACGAGAACATTTCCTTAATCATAAAACTGCCCGCACTTGTAAAGCGGTATACATCACAAAAAGCATACGTTTTTTCTCCCATTTTCATCTCTCCCTGAAGTGACGCTTCTTTGCCATGCGTGATAATCGAATGTATAGCTATTTCGTCTGCCACACTGCTAGCCATGAGGTTGATCTCTTTAGAAAACTGTCCTTTTCCTTGGATAGATTTATCCCCATAAACTTCCCAACGTATATCTTCACTGACATGCTCGATAATGAAACCAGCATCACCAGTAGCAAATGCTACATTAAAATCTTTGAGAAAGCGCTTTTTAGGTGCGTTTCCACAGTCTGGGATTACAGTTATTTTAGTCATTGTAATAGCCTGCTTTTAATATTGGTAAATAACGTTTTGAGGACAATTAATACATATTCATTTTATATATTGCGATCACCCATATATAAAAGATTCCATCGGTGTCCATCCAGATCTGCAAAGGCACATCCATACATCCACCCTTGAATATCAGTAGGGGGTGAGAAAACCTTCCCGCCTGCGGCAGCTACTTTTAAGGCCATATCATCAACATATTTCTTATCAGGAGCACCTACCGAAATAAGTACTTCAGTACTCATTTCAGTGTCTGTAATTGTATGTAAAGCATATTTTCCAAACTGAGCTTCAGTCACCATCATAACAGGTACACCACCAATTTTAAACCCCACCATTTCTTTGGGACCATCAGGTAAAACTTCAAAGCCTAGCTCAGTGAAAAATGTCTTAGTGCTTTGTAGGTCCTTTACCGGTAGGTTGAGCCATAATTCTTGTTTCATTTTGTTATTTGTTTTTGTTTTTAACAAAATTCCAAAAAATTTTTACCAATGGCACTGTGTTTATACGACATTGTGAGGGTTGATCACGACAAAGTAAATTCGTAGCTTGCTTGTATGAAACACATCTCCATACTTGTTCCTGAAGGCGACACTAGTCTCAGCAATCTAGAGGCTACACACAAAATGTTTACCATGGCTAATAGCCATTTGGAACGCTCTGGTCAATTGCACCTCTTCGAGGTGCATCTGGTCGGTCAGACCATAGAAAGCCAGTTCAGCAACAGTATCTTCAGCGTAAAGCCAGATACAACCATTAACGAAGTAAGCAAGACTGATCTCATTATTATTCCCGCCATTCACGGAGACATTCAAACTATTTTGAACCTCAATCAGGCCTTTATTCCATGGATTATTGGTCAATATAAAAAAGGTTCAGAAGTAGCTAGCTTGTGTATCGGTGCCTTTTTACTTGCTAAAAGGGACTTCTAGACGGGAAAAGCTGTGCAACACACTGGCTGAAGACTAAAGAATTTCGAGAGTTATATCCTGAAGTAAACCTTGTGGATGATAAAATCATTACTGATGAGAATGGAGTCTATACGAGTGGGGGAGCCTATTCATCGCTGAATCTCAATCTTTACCTGATCGAAAAATTTGTTGGTAGAGACATGGCGGTACTCTCTTCAAAAATATTCGAAATCGACATCAACCGTCACAGCCAATCTCCTTTTATCATTTTTAACGGACAGAAGGATCATGATGATGAGGCTGTTGTACAAGCTCAAGACTATATAGAGACCCATTTTGCTAAAAGAATCAGTGTCGAGGAACTTTGTGATCGCTTTTATGTTGGCCGAAGAACCTTTGAGCGAAGGTTCAAAAAAGCAACATCAAACACGGTTGTCGAATATATTCAGCGAGTGAGAGTGGAAGCCGCAAAAAAAATGTTAGAATCTGATCGTGCTGGCATCAATACAGTCATGTATGAAGTAGGCTATACCGACACCAAGGCGTTCAGGCAGCTATTCAAAAAGATTGCGGGTATGTCACCCGTTGATTATCGTAATCGGTATTGCAAGGAAGCCGTAATAAAGGCGCGTAGTAATGACTTCCACGCGTCTAATCTCGTTTAAGAAGATAATCCCCATTTCAACCTAATTTCCAGATATTTTTAAGTGCTCCCTTGACATAAGTAAGGCCATTTACTTCTAAAAAGCACTTTCCCTAGTTCAGCTGCTAATTTTGCCATAGAACGCAAAGTGAAATTATGGTCACCATTCAGGCATTTATGAATTTCGGAATTACTTTTTCCTAATTTTTCTGCAAATGTTTTTTGTGTATAGCCTTTTTCGCGCAAGATTTGAGTGATTTTTAATACCAAATCAGCATAAAGACGAACAAAGATTTCTACATCTTTGGGTGTTTCATCTAATATTTCTTGAAAGATTTTACTTCTCATGGTCTTGTACAAACCTTTAATTTAACCCTTCTTCGTTAAGTCCAACTAATTTAATATGGATTTCGTGTTTCGTTTGTTAATCCTCTTTTGGATTGGTGTTTATTTTCAATAATTCTTTTGCCTTATGCAATTTATCGGCTAACCATTGTTTATCGGGCAATTCGGTAAGGTACTGGGCTACTTTAATATCGGGTTAGATATGAATATCCCTTTCCAAACCTATTGGTTAATTGTTGTGACAGTGTCGCAATAATTTTACTACCATATTCCGTTCGGTTATTTTCTTTCAAATTGGAATTAATGTATATACCTATCGTCCAATACAGAAAAGTGGTTTCTGTATTCAGAAAAACAGCTACTTTAAGTTTCGCATTTTCAATAATCTGCGAAACTCCATTTAAAAGTTTATCGGGAAATGAGGATAGTGTACCGGGCTTACTCCTATCGAAAGTTAATTATAGCTTTCTGTAATGGCATTTGCTAAATCAACAGCCTCGTTATTTAATCCCTCTAATTCAAAATGTATTTCGTTCAGGTGTTCTTGGTAATTAAAATCTTCATCAATTTCATGGCAATGTCAATGGCTTATCTTATGTCTGCACTTTCGGGCAATGAAACCTAATAATCAAACTGCTATTTCTCAGACTGGAACATGGAGTTTTGCGCTTTAAAATCCTTTTTGGTCAGCGGCCGTTTACCTCGTGGTGGATGAGAAGGCAAGGTCTTCTCTACTTCAATTTTTACTTTCCGAAAGCGGTTATAAACGAGACGTAAAAATATAAGGCCCAATACAGGCATGGAGTATTCCAAAGCGGTCGCTTACTATTGGCTCTCAATTGGTACTCTGCTCTCCACCGTTTTGCTTCCAATTTTCTAAGTTGTTGTCCATGCATTTAAGTCAAACGTATCATTTTATCCGAGCGTTAGCCACAAACGGTTTTCGTTATTACAAACTTGCGATCTAGTTTTATCAGGGTCATTTTTAGCCTTCTTGTAATCCTGGAACTGGATATTGTTCTTAGACAAAATTTTAGAGACCGTAGCGATGGAAGTGATTTTGAATGTTTTCATGATCAGCTCCAGCGTTGTTCTACCTTGCGGGTCAATATCCCATACAACCAATTCATTCCCTATCCTAAGCATATCCTTTACCGGGTCAAATTCCGGACGGAGTTTTGAGGTTTCCCGATAATTACTCGTGATCTTGTCCAATTAAAAAATCAAACAATCGCTTTCTTGAGTAGATTATGAGTAATCTGCTGCACTCTTGGATCCGGTCCATGTGGACGGTTATAATGAGACCAAGGGAGGGTATGCCCTGGCGGGCTACTTAATCCTTGCGCCCAAAATATGGTACTTGCGTTAAATACAAAATTACCTTTGGTCCCTGGATAAATCACAGATTCCCACTTGGCAGGTGCATCACCTCCTACAAACGCAAATCCTTCGGCAACTACTTCTAAGCCTTCAATGTCGGCTGAATCTCCTTGGTATTCCCAACCTATCAATCCTGGTATATAATCTCCTTTTTTAATTCCAGTATTTTTAAAAATCCAGTGGTCAGGTTTCACAATGATCCAGTCGCCACCCCCATTAATCGGATCAATATTCCTCACGCCCATCAGTAGTCCTTCATCAGGCCCCCGTTCCGGGAATGGCCCATGATCCTTTTCCCGACCCACTGCATAGTCATTTTGAGCGCCATAAGGCCCACCACGGAAAATCCTACCATGGGGATTCCCACTTTTACTTTTTGAAAACGGACTAACCCAGCAAACTGAATTACCAGAGAAAAATAACAGGTTAATTCCATTTTCCTTTAATACTTCTACGCTTCTATACTGGCGAATGTCCCAATATTCGTCGTGCCCAACGCTTAAAAATGCTTTTGCCTTTAAAGCACGATCTGGAGTAACCATATCACTGTTGGAACAATAAGCCACGTCATAACCGTGTTGTTCCAAAAAATATGAAAAAGGGCGTTCAAAGGAAATAAATTCTCCCGATCCAAAAGACAAGGGGTCGTTGACAACATCGTTATACTGCGATTGTCTTCCATAAGGTCTGTCGAAACTTACAGCAGCCCATGGGCCTTGGCCTCCCTTGGGATGGGTGTATAAAGAATAGTTACTGGGCCAGCGGTTATAGGCCTGCCAGGTATTGTCAGAGCATTGAAAAAGTATATCTACAGGCCTATTATCGGTCACAATAAATAGGATATAACTTTCCCAGTAAGGTTGGTTTGCAGCTTCTGGAAGTGTTTTGAGTTTCCCCAGATATACACCACTCAACCAGTCCTTGGGAATTTGAATACTTGCAGAAATATCCCATTCACACTCATGAATATTTTTATCCCCTTTTTGAGGAGTCGGCTGTGTTTTTCCAATTAAAGGTCCAATAGACTTTACCAATCTTGCACCCGCTCCTCCGTAATAACCGGTTCTGTAAATATCGATTTTATATGCTTCCGCTGGGTCAACCGAAACCATGATATCGAGTTGATCTCCTGCCTTTACACTTTGTTTGGAACAATAGCCCTCAATTAACCGGGTACGGTGGTGGTCCTTATCCTGGCGTACACGCGTAAGCTGCCAGTCCGTTGAACCTTTCTTATTATTTTCGAGGATAATGGGATTAGCCAGATCCGACATACTTCCAGAGTGCGCCTTGTCGGATGAAAGTGAAATTATTCCAGTCCCCATTCCCATTTTAATGGCATCACGGCGAGTAAACAGATTTTTGCCTTTATTTTTCATAAGGTTTGAAATTGAATTGAAATAAAAGTGGGGTTTACTATTTTACTTTCAAAGGGGTCAATTCTACTTTTCTGACATACATTTCTGCCCCTTCGGATTGAATTTGAATACGCCCTTTCGAAGGTTTCACACGCGAAGCCTGATTCACAAGTGTTCCATTCACATAGATAGAAATACGGTCGCCTTCGGCAATACAGTCTATTGTATTCCATTCTCCCAACGGTTTTTCCACATCTCGCACACCCACAAATCCTTTCACGTCCTTCCATGCTGGATCCCTTCCGAACCAGTCAATACGCCCGCCATGAATAGTAAGAGGCTGTCCGTCTTGCTGAAAAACATTTCCTCCACCTTCTTTTTTAGGAGCCACGTTTGCGGTTAGCGCATATTTATCACTGCCATCCCCCACTACCAAAAAATCCCCAGTACCACCCTCAATAATTTGGCACTCAATGGAATACATCCATATCCCACTATAGCCACCGTCCGGTCCGGTAGAATGTAGGAGTATTCCGTTATCACGTGCATTATCCGCTCTGGGTTTATAGGTTTTTTCTCCCCATTTGAACTCCACCCTTAATTTGTAGTTCTCGAATTCTTCGTTGGTTAGAATTGAACCGTACTCTTCGCCAGAAATACGTATCATGCCATTTTCAACGGTAAACACTTTTTTTACATCGTTGTCACGTCCCCGATTCTCGATAAAAACATACCAGCCGTTGAGATTTTTATGATTAAAAAGTGCCTTTGTTTTATCCGACTTTTGAGCAATGGATTTTGTCGGTGTAAGAAAAACTAGGAACAGAAAGCTTCGTATTAATAGGCTTATGACTTTCATTATTTGGCGGGTTTTAATTGATTTTAACAAGATTCATTTTGTATTACTTCTTAACCATATCACGACTGGTTATTTGTTGGGCTTCGTATAAAAAACAGAAATTAGTTATTTGCTTGAAAATCATGTTCATGTAGCATTTGACCGCCGAAAGCTGATAGCAGTACTAAAAAAGTGGTGATACACTCTAAAATTGGATTTCGTATTATTTATTTTCCTGCTCCTTCATTATTCTATCCAAACGGTAGGGTAGGGCCACCAAAAAAGCAGTCAGATGTCCCATTTCTTCTGCGGTCAATTGTTGGTCTAATCCAGGTGGCATCATCGACAAAGTTTGCGGTTCTATACTTTTTATTTCTGACCGAGCTATCCGTAGACCCGGTGCAGGGCCTACTTCCAAAACAATATACTCCGGAAGCTGTTCCTTGATAATACCAATGTATGCGGTTGTGGTAGTAACCACCCTGTAAGTTTCATACTCCCGGGCAAAACTGGCACTAGGGTACACAACCGCTTCCAAAAGATCGTGTTTGGAACGTATTTCGCCAATATTGGTTAGGTCTGGACCGAAGCGGCCACCCTCTGCACCAACAGCATGACAGGTAAAACAGGATGCTTTACCGAAAAACAATTTACGTCCTTCGCCCACATCACCTCCTTTTAGTTGTGCTTCCATTTTTTGCAAATGGGAAAGTCGAGCTGCATGCTGTTGATGAAGTTTAATAATTAATGGGTCAGCCATGGTGTGCACCGAAGTAGGAAAACTTTTAAGTAATCTTTGTAAGTCCGGCTCTGAAACATTATCGAGTAGGAGGGGACCCGCCAGCAATGCCGTTACCAGTTTTTTACCAACCTGTTCATTATCATGACCTTCAAAAGCCTCGATCAAGGCCGGTAACAAGAATGCATCCGTTTTTTGAATCTGATTTTGGGCAATGGAAGTAAGTTGTTTATCATTTAGCGATGCATGGCTCAAAAGCCTCACCGCCAACTGTCTTACTGGCGAATCGTATTCGGGCTCCATGTACTTTAATATCATCCCAAATTCAGCATCCGAAAGGGTGGGGGACGACATGATTCTGGCGCTAAGGGCTTTTAAGCGGAAATCAACTGGCGATTCGATATCCTGAATAATCTTATTCAAATTACCATTTAAAGTTTTGATCTGTCTGGACCCAATCAGCCCCAGAATCTGGGAACTTACCGCTGCGTCTTTTCCTTCAAGTTGAGCACCCATTTCTTTGATCCATGTCTTGGGCAACTCTTTTAAAGAGCTACGCGACATCACTTCCAACAGCAATAATTTTCTGGAAGAAGAAATTTGCGCGTTCCCGAGCTGCGAAGCCATAAATTCCTGTAAATCTGGATTCTTAATAAAAGGCAGCATCAGATCCCTCACCGAACCTACATCCGAATCCTTAATTTCACCTTCCTCAAAACTTTTTTTGAGAAAACCGATAACCATATCCGTCCATTCTGGATGATGCGTGGCAATCCAGATACCCGTACTACGAAGTTCTGGATCTTGGCTAGCCAGTATGGGCACTAAGTATTGCTTCTGCAGTGGCGAACCTTCCATTTGATCCAGCGCAATTAATGCTGCCGTTTGTATCTTGGGCGAAGGGCTTTTTAATGCCAATACCATTTCATCGGCAGCTTTGAGCAAAATTAGCGAATGGATAATGGCATGTTGTACAAAGCGATCATCAACGTCAGATGCAGCATTCAACAATCCTTGAACGGCCTTTTTATCACCTATTTGACCCAAAGCAGTTGCGGCTTGCCGGCGGACGCTCGGTACCTCTTTCTGCACCAGCTCCATCAGCTTTTTAGTAGACTGAGAATCTTTTTTTAATCCCAAAACCCTTGCCGATGCGGTACGAACAATACTGCTTTTGTCGTTCAATGCTGCCCGTACGCCATTCCATGCAGCGGCATTATCTATTCTTGATAGTGCGAAAACGGCTGCTGCACGCATTTCATCGTCCTTTATGTTTGATAGTGCTTTCAACATTGGGGCCACCGCAACGGACCCCTGAATTACTAATTGGTCTATTGCATTGTCACGAACAGCAGGTCTCGGATCAGTCAAGAGTTTTACAAGATTCTCAGGGGATAAATTTCCTATATTTAACTTTTTCCCCCAGCCATCTTTAACTGCGGAAGTTCCTGTTTTACGGATCCGGTAAATGCCTCCTTTTACGTCTGGCTTAGCTACTCGTGATAAAGGGCAGCCTTCTATAAACCAGCCACCTGTAATCACCACGAGCATACTTCCATCCGCATCTTGTAAAACATCCGTTGGATGCGAATCGGGACTTAATGATTTCATGAAAATTTCATCCGTGGTTTTATAAGTCGCTCCGTCAGTTGAAACAATATGCCGTATCACACGGCCCGTATTGAACTCTACATGGAACAAATTATCCTGGAAAGCAGTACCAAAACCAGCACCTCTATAACGCATGAGTCCAGACGGTGCTACTCGTGGCATTTTGGTCATTACCGGCATTAGTTCACCCGTCAGCTTCATGCCGTCTTCCGCGATTACCGGATTGGGTTTGGGGTATACACCGCCTTCTACCCAGTGCATAAGCGCATCTCTTTGTCCGTCCTGTGGATCTATAAAATAGGTCATCGTTCCGATTGTTTCACCCGAAGGCATAAACGCAATCTCAATGGAGTTGTCAAACCCACCTCCCGACATTGACTCAAGACCGCTCCCGTCGGGGCGGCACCGCCATATACGCGCACTTTGTCCTTTCAAAATCTGATCTTCTTTCGTCGTGATATTAAACCCACGTCGTGCATCTGTTAGGTATAGCCAGCCATCAGGCCCCAAAAACGGTCCCCCCAAAGTGGCTCCATTGGAGTGAAGGGTCCAACCAGTTAGGATTACCTCCCTTTTGTCTGAAACCCCATCATCATCGGTGTCCGTATAGCGCACTAGGTTTGGAGATTCGGTAACATAAAGGCTTCCCTGATAAAATACGCCCCCTTTTGGAAAAGGTATATTTTTTGCAAAAATCCGATTGATCTCAAACTTTCCATCATCATCCTTGTCTTCCAAAAGACGAATATGGTAAGAAGGGTCCGACAGCATTTTATCGGTACCCATTATATTGGGCTCTGTCGATTCGAATACAAACAAGCGGCCATCTCCATCAAAACTGGCAAACATGGGATAGGATAGTTCGTCGGAAGAAACAGCACTTTCAATACTAAACCCTTCAGGAACTAGAAGATTTACTTTTTCTTCCGGTACCTTGGTTGTGAAGCCGATAAAGAAAATACTAATAACTAATAAAATGCTAGGTCTTGTAATTTTGGATATCAAGTGTCGTTTCCCATCGAAAAGAGATGGACTCATGTCGTTTTTATTCATGCTAGTGATTTTTTCCTGAATTGGTAATTGCCATTGAACGAATGGCTGTATAAACAAAAGGATGAAAAACAGGGCTTTTGAGTTAAAATGCAGACGGTCACCAGAATCTACTTTAACCCGGACACATTAATTCCATGGAGCTGTTTATGCTTAATGGTACTGTGTAATATCATAAATGGACTAGCATTACATTTGTTATATAACTTATCTTATGTTAAATAGATATGTTAAATACCGACCAGAAAGCGACTTAAGACGAAGATAATTGCATAATATAGGTCTAATTAGCACCAAAAAAATTATATTTGATAATATCAAATGATACTATATGAGACCTCCCTATGAAATAACTAATACCATTTTAAAAGCAATTGCATCCATTGCCGAAAAAATTGGTGCTGTAAATGCGAACTTTTTAAACAATCCACCTTCGACTTTAAAAACACAAAATCGGCTTCGTACCATTCACGCCTCCTTAAAATTGGACGGAAATAATTTTACAGAATCTCAAATCGCCGCGCTTCTGGAAGACAAAAAGATTTTTGGTTCACAAAAGAATGCCGTAGAAGTTTTAAATGCTTTTGCAATTTATGAGAACCTGGAAAGGTATAATCCCAATAGTGAAAAAGCGTTCCTAAAAGCACATCAAAAATTTATGTCCCGCTTAACGGACGACGCTGGAGAATACAAAAAACAAATGGTGAGCACAGTAGCGGGTTCAGAAACTGCACACCTCGCCCCTTCCTCGGACAATATCCAGTTTTTAATGAAAGGTCTGTTTCAATATTTACAAAAAGAAGAAGAAATAGAACTGATAAAAAGTTGTGTTTTTCATTACGAAATGGCGTTTATACGTCCTTTTTCTGAGGGGAATGGACGTATGGCCCGATTGTGGCAGACCTTAATCTTAATGCAAAAATACCCTCTTTTTGAGTTTGTCGACTTAGATACGCTTATTTACAAAGACCAAAAAAACTATAACAAAGCATTGTCCGACAGCGATAAATCTGGACAATCAACCCCATTCATTGAGTATATGCTGCTCCTCCTGGATCATTCAATCGGTGATTTGTTGAATTACAACAATAGAACGTTTAATGAGCAAGACCGACTGGAGTATTTTGTAGCCCAAACAAAAGAGGAATTTACCAGAAAACATTATATGAGTGTATTTAAAGATATTTCTTCTGCCACTGCAAGTAGGGACTTAAAGAGCGGTTTGGAATTAAATCTCTTTGAAAAGACGGGTGAAAAAAATAAAACCATTTATAAATTAATAACGCCCTCGTTGAAATAAAATATTAAAAAACAAGCAGTTCTAACGCCTTACTCACCTCTGTGGTGGGAAGTTTACACACTTTGTCTTTACAAACGTAGATTGTTGGTTTCTTGTTTTTGGAGGTTTTATCGGTTAAAAGCGGTATGGTTTGGTCGGTTCCTCCTGCAAAAACGGCGTTGGGTAAAAAACTTTTTTGAAATTCGTTCCCAATTTGAGGTGCGCCTGGCCCCAAAATCGCCACTTCATACACGCCATATTCCAGGAAAGAGGCCAAATAGGCCCAGCTGCTGTAATAGCTTGGATTTTCAGAGACGGTCGTTTGCATTTTTTTACTAAGCACCGTGGCTTGGCTCAGGTACTCTTCTCGATACATGATCTCGCCTAAACGGTATTTCACAATAGCCACTATGCCATTGGGCGACGGCAGTACTTGGTCATTTAATACGATACTATTTACCAAAGGTTGTTTTCCTTCTTTGGAGTTAAAGAAATAAAACTGTGAAGTTGGGTCCAAAAACTGCTGGTCTATTTCGGACATTAAGGCATTGGATAAATCCAACCAATGTCGGTCAAATGTTGCCTGATAAAGCGCTAAAAAGGCTTGTGACAAATAGGCGTAATCTTCCAAAAAGCCCTTTCCTGTTGCCTTACCGTCACGGTAGCTTCGCGACAAATGATGGTCTTTGGACAGGAGTTTTTGCTCTAAAAATTGGGCATTTTTCAAGGCGATGGACAAATAGTTGCGGTCAGAAGTAGCCTGGTACGCATCCACAAATCCTTTTAACATGAGTGCGTTCCAGGCGGTCAGAATTTTGTCGTCCGTGCTTGGCCGTACCCGTTTGTTACGTATGCCAAGTAGCTTTTGCTTGGCTGTTTGGAGCAATAAGCTTTCCGATTCCGTTAGTACAGCGGGATTGTTTTTTTTGAAAATGATGTTTTTACCATGCTCCCAGTTACCTTGTTTTTTCAAATCGTATACCTTCACGAGTGTGTTTAGTTCCTGTGGACTCAGCGCTGTTTCCAGTTCGGGATATTGCCAAACATAAAACTTCCCCTCCTCCCCTTCACTATCCGCATTGACCGATGAATAGAAACCACCATTCGGGTCTGTCAACTCCTTCGAAACCCAGTCTAAACTTTCAGTAAGTACCGTTTTATAGCTCGCATCCCCAGTCAATTGATAGGCATGGGCATATAAGCTCACCAGCATGGCATTGTCGTAGAGCATCTTTTCAAAATGTGGTATTTGCCATTTTTCATCCGTGGCATAGCGGTAAAAACCTCCTGCAAGGGCATCATAAATCCCACCATTTTTAAGGTTATCCAAGGTGAGTTGGGTAGCCCTCAGTGCATTTTTATCTTGAGTTAAATAGGTATTTTGTAACAAAAACTCCCATTGTGCAGGCATAGGGAATTTTGGAGCTCCTTTTATTCCTCCAAACTGTGGATCCAGCTTCCCCAATAAACTATCTTTTACAGTATTTATAAGGGCTTTACCCTGTAAGTGGGCGCTTTCACCCGCACCTGCGTCCAACTGGATTTTAATAATTTCGGAGGTAAGGTTTTCGGATTGTTTTTTAATATTGTCAAAATCATTTTGGTAGGCGTTTTTGATATTCTTCAAAAGTTCCAACCACTGGTTGGTCGTAAAGTAAGTACCTGCATAAAACGGTTTCCCAGAAGGTAAAGCAAAGGCATTAAGCGGCCAGCCCCCTTGCCCGTTAATCAGTTGAGCAGCGTTCAAATATATTTCGTCTAAGTCTGGCCTTTCTTCCCGATCCACCTTAATAGCCACAAAATGGGTATTCATATAATTGGCTACGGCCGTGTCCATAAAGGTTTCCTCTTCCATCACATGACACCAGTGGCAGGAGGCATATCCAATACTGATAATCAAAGGCTTATTTTCCTTTCCAGCCTTTTCCAAAGCTTCCTCTCCCCATTCATACCAGTCTACCGGATTGTCGGCATGTTCTATTAAATAGGGGCTGGTAGCATGGACCAGTCTGTTTTGCTTCGAATCACCAGTTCCATTATTTTGGGTACATGCATGGGTACCAAACATTAAAATGAGGCTAATTAGGTAGAGGCGTATCCGTTTCAAAAGCATAAGTATTTCTGGTTGTGGCAATCGGCTGACAGTTTCTTCCTGAAAACCTTTTTTGTAAATGATTACTGGCGCATGATTGCCGACCATAAAAGTAATCATACGGAATCATTCGTGATAAGGTCTTCTGATAATAATTAATTTTGTCAAATGAAGAGCCTGTTTAAGTTTTAATAATAGAATTGTTTATAGCCTTTTTTTTGGCTCTAATACAAAAAAAAAGAAACCATCGGGAAACCCAATGGAATACTTTGCACTTCTAAACCATTTCAAACAAAAAAAATCTTATAACAAACTATTGGTTATTTCATTGAATAAAGCTTCGGGTAACACCCCTGCTTGCCAATCTTGCAGGGTGGATTTTATTTGGTCTATTTTTCGGGCACCCATTACTACGCGATTGGCCTCTTTGGTAGAAAACAAATAACGTTGTGCGAGAGTCGAAAGCTTCATGTTTTCGCGGTCGGCGATGGCTTTTATCTTTTGGGCATTTTCGATATCACCCTCACTAATCCATCCATCATTAGGCGGATTACTCGTAAACAGATCGAACCGATTCCCTAAAAGCGAAAAATGAAGTGCCGATGCCGCGTAGTACGCAATTGCTTCCTGCTGTATATGTGGCAGATCCTTTTCAAAAGCAGTCAAATTGCAAGCATCTAACTTCAAAAATCCAGACACAACTTGAAAATTATCCTTAGTAATATAAGGTCGGAAGCTGTCGGTGGGATTACCCCCTACCCCTATCATGCGGGTATAACCTTTGTCCACAAATCCCTTAAGGGTCGCTATTACTTCATCGATCCGTTCCAAAGGAACCAAGTAGGGCTCATGCAAAAACAGTAAGTCCACGTAATCTACGCCCAAAATTTCAAGGCTTTCTTGGACACTCTGAGTCATCCGTTCCGGACTATAATCCACCACTGTTTTATGTGCATTTTCACTTTTTAACCGACCTACTTTGGTGCTTATAAAAGGGCGCTCCCCCTTCCATTGCGCTAATGCGCAGCCTACTACTGCTTCCGATTGGTTATAAGACGGAGAGGTATCCAAGGAGGTTATGCCATTTTCAAATGCATATAGCAAACATTCCACGGACTCATCATAATTGGTTTCGCCCCAAACACCCCCTAGTCCAGAGCAGCCATATACCAAACGGCTCCCTTTTGAAAATTCAAAACTGGATTCGTGTAAATCTGCTAGATAGGTTGGTTTTAATGACATGGCTTGATCTTAATATGCTACAAAAAAAAACTTTTTACGTAATGCTAATTTTGGATTTATTCTATAATTAACCCAACAAAACTAATACCTGATCCCCCTTATTCATCAGCCCTATTTTAGCATATACTAATACTATTTACGCATGATTAAAGGCGCCAATGTGCCTTCAAAGTAGGTAAACAGCTCATAATTACTCCTATCATAAGCCCTATTCAAAATAGAATAGCATTCAATCATTGGCCTAAAAAGCTCAAAAACAGAAAGTTTTATCCATTTACCTTACCATAAAACCAAATATTTTAAAGTAGGCGTTGGGGGCGCATCGGACACAAAACACTTTCCTTATATAATATTGGTAAAAACGCCCGATTCTGAGAAAAAGCACGTTTTTTCTAATTTGCATTCAAAATGACAAAACGGATCTTAAATCTTCAATTTTAGAAATATAGACACATGTTACAAAAAGGAATATTACTTTTTTTGATCTTATCAGTAGGGATTAACGGATTTTCACAAAACAGACATTTGAATGGTAACGACACCAAAAAGGCCATTGAAATAGCACAATGGACGGTGCATGACATCGTTTTCACCGCAAAAAAAATAGAAGGCAATCCGTTTGATCTATCCATTGATGCCACCGTTTCTAGTGAGAAAGGAACCCAAACTATCCCCCTTTTCTACAATGGAAATAAAGAGTGGATACTGCGTTTTTCGGCCCATGAAACAGGAACGTACCAATATACTGTAAATGGAAATTTGGCAGGAGTATCCAATAACAAGGGAAGCTTTATCGTCACCCAAAATACAAAACCAAACCGACACGGAGGAATAGTGTTGAATTCGGACGATCCACAACATCTATATTATCAGGACGGAAAAGGTTACTTCAATTTGGCTTTTGAATGCGACTGGCTTTTTGCCCTAGACTATGGTCAAAAAGAACTTCCAAAAACAAAACAATTATTAAATACCATTGCGGAAAATGGTTTTAATCAGATTGTGATGAATGTGTACTCGCATGATGTAAATTGGAAAAAGGATCCCAAGTTAGCCGATCATCCTGAACACGAATACGGTGGAAAACTAGCTATATTTCCTTTTAAAGGGGATAACAAGCACCCGAATTTCGAAGAACTAAATGTTGCATTTTTTCAACACTTGGATAAAACCTTGGCAGAAATGCATGACCGCGAACTGGTAAGTCATTTAATGATTTATGTTTGGAATAAAATGGTAAACTGGCCAGATATGAACACTGCCGCGGATAACCGTTATTTTGATTATGTACTCAAAAGGTACCAAGCCTACCCCAATTTGGTATGGGACGTTTCTAAGGAAGCCTTATTCTATGGCCGTGCGACGGAGGAATATATTTCGGAACGTATTCAACGCATTCGAAAAATGGATAGCTATCACCGGTTAGTGTCGGTACATGACTATGGATTTTGTAAGAAACACCCCGAAGAAGTGGACTTTTTATCCTCACAGGATTGGACCCATACCTTGTACGAGCACATGCTTAAAGCCCGCCAGCAGTTTCCCAATAAGCCAGTATTTAATATTGAACATGGTGGCTATGAAGAGTCCGCTTATGAAGTATTCACGGGCGACTATGTAAATGCGGAAGTATGTCTGAGGCGAAACTATATGTGTCTATTTGCGGGTGTGTATACCACCTATTATTGGCAGGGTGCTTCATGGAACGTACTCATTCATAATCCATTTGAATTGTCTGGTGAATTTCCGAAACCAAAATTTGAATACTTTGCTCACCTGAAAGGGCTATTTGATAAATACCCCTTTGAGAACTTCGTACCCAATCCGGGTAAGAATACGAGTGGCTATAATCTTACGGATTCCAAAAATGGTGTAACATTGGTATATATGCCCAAAGAAAACTATGCCGTAAAACTGTGGTACATGGAAAAAGAAACGGAAAAGACCGCTACTATGCAGTTTTTTAATACCCTCACAGGAACCTATACGCCGGTGGAAAATTTCAAAAAAGAAAAAGCGGAACGATCCCCTTGGAGCGGCCAAGCGGATACGATATTAATCGTCCAACGGAAATAATCGGTTTGGATTCGCCTTTTTACCGGGCATCTTGTACAAATTTAGAGGGTGTTTTGCCCGCAATTTTTTTGAAGTAACGGTTAAAATTGGAAAGGTTATTGAACCCACTTTCGAAACAGATCTGTGAAATATTCAGATCTGTTTCTAATAACAATCTGCAAGCATGACCCACACGGACTTCCAGCAAAAAGTTGGAAAATGTTTTATTCGTTTTGGTTTTAAAATACCTACAAAAGGAATTAACGCTTAAATGTGCGACATTGGAGATTTCCTGCAGGGTGATTTCATTCTCAAAATTCCCCAGTACATAGTGGTAGATGTTATTCAACCTTTCGCTATCAACCGCATCATAATTATGAAAATAGCCGAATGAGGCCAATTTAGTTTCCGACTTAGAATGGCATAACTCCGCAAAAATCTTTAACAAATGTATCAGCCTGTAGATACCCGCAGAATCGTGGAGGTCGGACATCAATTCCCCAAACCTATCCAGGGACTCCTGTTTTATATGAATTCCCTGTTGCGACTTGGCGATCAGCTCCTTTACTAGTTTCATTTCTGGTACTTTAAAGAAATCCTCCGAAAGAAAATTAGGCAAAAAGTGAATTACATAGGCATCAGAAAAAATCTCATCATGGTGCTGGTCATAACGAAACAAATGAGGCAGGTTAGCTCCTAAAATGAATAAATCGTTCTCTTCAAAGGAGGAAACACTATCGCCAATAATATAGGTACCCTTGCCTTTGCGAATATGGATTATTTCAATTTCAGGATGGTAATGCCACCGATTATGATAAACCGGAACAATATCATGTCGGATGCTAAAAGAGTTTTCGACCCGGTTCGATATTTTCAATAACTGTGCTTTCATAGGATAACAGCTTAAAACTTAAATATGCTATAATAATATTATGTTTTGCCAATGATAACGATGCTATTCCTCTCACAAATGGTTTAATTTGCTATTATTTCTTGACATAAGCCTAAATAAGAGTCGATTATTCTTATTGTTGCTCTAAAATTAAAAAGCAAACATAGTAAAGTTTAATACTATTTAAACCATAGATTCTATTAATTTCAAGAAATAATATTTCTTTCAACGATTACAAATAGCATAGCATAAGCACATTGAAAACAATCATACTCAATAATCCAGGCGAATTCAGAATAATTGACCGGAATGAATTAGAGGCTCCAGAAGAAGGGGAAGCGATTTTGAAAATAAAACGGGTCGGGATTTGTGGAACCGATTACCATGCTTTCCGTGGACAGCAACCTTTTTTTTCTTATCCTCGTGTATTGGGGCATGAAATCGGTGCTGAAATAGCCGCTATTGGAGGTAGTACTGGTTATGCTGGATTGGAGATTGGAGATAAAATATCGCTCGAACCGTATATCAATTGTAACCAATGCCAGGCGTGCCGCAATGGTAATACGAACTGTTGTGAAAATTTGCAGGTACTCGGCGTTCATGCCGATGGTGGTATGACGGAATTTCTAAAAGTTCCGATTCGAAAACTTCATAAGTCGAACCAGCTATCCTTTGACCAGCTGGCGCTTGTTGAAACTTTAGGGATCGGCTTGCATGCTGTAAACCGTGTCGCCATCACCAAAGACGACAAGGTTTTAATTATTGGAGCGGGGCCCATAGGCCTTTCTGTAGCACAGTTTGCCAAATTAACTGGTGCATTTGTAGCCGTGGCAGATCGCTCTGAAAGTAGGCTCGCATTTGTGTCCGCAAATGGGCTTTCCGATACCAATATTGTAGTGACAGAGACCCTTCACGAAGGACTTTTAAGAGAAAGTTTGCATAATGATCTTCCCACGGTCATCATCGATGCCTCTGGAAACAGGGCTTCCATGTTAAACACCTTTAATATCGCAGCCTTTGGTGCGAAAATAGTATTTGTAGGTCTTTTTCAGGGTAATGTTGATTTCAATGATCCCAACTTTCACCGTAGGCAGCTCAGTTTAATGGCTAGTAGAAACGCCATGCCGGAAGATTTCAAGAAAATAATATCCCTTATAGAAACACACCAAATAGACACCAATCCGTGGCTATCTCATCGCTCCAGTTTTGATGATTTACCCAATACCTTCGAGTCCTTATTACAACCTGATCAAGGGGTTATTAAGGCCATAATTGACTTATAAAAAATCGCCAAAGTTACCATAAACAACCATTTAAGTTTTATCTAAAAAATAATTCAATGAAAAAAGTCTTTATCCTCATTGCACTCATAAGCATACTTACCAAGGCAAATGCCCAGCAAAAAATTCAGGAAAACTGGGAATCTATAAAAGAGAACTACCAATATCCAGAGTGGTTTAAAGATGCCAAACTAGGAATATTCATCCATTGGGGGGTATATGCTGTACCCGCTTATGGGTCGGAATGGTACCCGCGAAATATGTACCAAGACTCTATCGTACGTGGTGGACATGGGGAAGTCCTGAGCAAAAAGCCTTCTCCGTTTCACAAATACCACGTGGATACTTATGGGCCTCTCGATAAGTTTGGTTACAAGGATTTTATCAAGGACTTTAAAGCTGAAAAGTTTGATGCCTCCGAATGGATTAGCCTATTCAAAGACGCTGGTGCAAAATACATTATCCCTGTTGCCGAGCACCATGATGCGTTTGCCATGTATAATTCGTCCTACACGATATGGAATTCGGTGGATATGGGCCCACATCGTGATGTTTTGAAAGAACTTCGGGAAGAAACCTTAAAACAAGGATTGAAGTTTGGAGCCTCTTCACATCTGGCCTTTAACTGGGATTACTTTAATAAAAAGCCTGAGTTCAACAATATGGATCCCAAATACCAACTATTGTATGGCCCCAATCACGAACCGTATGCACCGGCAAGCGCCGAATTTAGAAGCTACTGGTGGAACAGAACCAAAGAGATTATCGACAACTATGAGCCCGATATACTCTGGTTTGATTTTGGTTTTGACCGTCCAGAATATGCACCACAACATTTGAAACTAGCAAGTTACTACTACAACAAAGGGCTTGATTGGAAAAAGGAAGTGGTACTGCAATCGAAAAATTTAAAATACCAATCCTTCCCTGAAGGAACGCACATGCTGGATATAGAAAGGAGTAAATTGGCAGATATTAGAAAATACCCCTGGCAAACCGATACCTCGGTGGGTGCTAATTCATGGGGATATGTTCAAGGATGGATTTCCAAGAATCCCAATAAAATTGTAGATGACTTGGTGGATATCGTAAGCAAAAACGGATGCCTGCTTCTGAATGTAGGGCCTAAGGCGGACGGAACTATTCCAGAAGATCAAAAACAGGTTTTACATGAGTTGGGAAACTGGTTGAAAGTAAACGGGGAAGCCATTTACGGAAGCAGACCCTATACTATATACGGCGAAGGTCCTACAAAAATTATTGAAGGCCATATCTCGGAACAAAAAAATAAGGATTTGGGAGCAGAAGATATCCGGTATACCGTAAAAGGAGACCAACTGTATGCTACTGTAATGGCATGGCCTAGTAATGGAAAAGCAAAGATTAAAACCTTGGCAAAAGGCAATAAATTAATGGCTGCTAAGGTATCAAAAGTTTCGATGCTTGGAAATGAGGGTAACCTTAAATTCAAACAAACCAAAGAAGGCTTAGAAGTAGATTTTCCTGCTAACGAGATAGGTAAGTATGCTTATGTATTAAAAATTAACTGATACCTGTTTTGAACAAATCGCCGCATTAGATTATGTGGCGATTTGTCTTTTGGAAGCACCTATATCCAACATGGTCTTTTAATTATTTTGACAAAATAGTACCTAATCATTCTACTGCATGAAACCTACCAAAAAACGTTACAATATATTGCTAATGATTTTTGGTTCGGTGGTAATCAATTATCTCGACAGAAGTAACATCTCCATAGCAGCTTCGGCGCTCAAAACGGATCTTGGGTTTACTACTATCCAAATGGGATATATATTTTCGGCGTTTTCACTCACTTATGCCATTTTGCAAATTCCCGGTGGTGTCATTGTTGACCGGGTGAATCCCCGCAAGTTGTACCCGTTTATTCTTATTTTTTGGTCATTAGCCACATTGGTACAGGGTTTTCTGAAATCCTTTGTTGGCTTTATTTTCACCCGTGCTGCCATCGGAATTTTTGAAGCTCCCTCCTATCCCATGAACAACCGTATTGTTTCTTCCTGGTTTCCAGAAAAGGAACGAGCCTCGGCCATTGCGGTTTATACTTCGGGACAATTCATTGGATTGGCGTTCTTAACCCCGTTATTAGTCATTATTCAAAGCCACTTAGGATGGCGTGGACTTTTCATTACTTCTGGGGTCATTGGCATTGTTTGGGCAGTATTATGGTATATTTTCTATCGCTCCCCACAGGCACATGCCTCGGTAAACCAAGCAGAACTGGATTTAATAGAACAAGATGGTGGTATTGTAAATAATCAAGACTTAGATCAAAAGCAAAAGCCCTTCAAATGGTCAGAAATCAAGCATCCTTTCGGGTCCCGTAAACTTTGGGGACTGTACATTGGCCAGTTTTGTTTAGGTACTTTATTTGTATTTTTCCTTACTTGGTTTCCTACCTATCTGGTAGAATACCGCGGGCTTGATTTCATGAAAACGGGTTGGCTGGCATCAATACCCTTTCTGGCCGCATTTGTAGGTGTCATTTTGTCTGGGTTTATTTCCGACAATTTAGTAAAGAAAGGTTATTCCAATGAACTGGCCCGTAAAGCCCCAATCCTGATCGGTATGTTTTTATCCATTGCCATCATCTTTGCGAATTATACCGACAACACTACCTCTATTATATTTTTCCTTTCCCTTGCTTTCTTTGGGAATGGCCTTGCTTCCATCACTTGGGTATTCATCTCTTTAATGGCACCCAAGCATTTGATAGGACTGGTGGGTGGGGTATTTAATTTTATTGGAGGGTTAGCCGCCGTTATTACGCCCATAGCCATCGGCTATCTGGTGGATGGCGGTGACTTTAAGCCTGCTTTGTTTTATATAGGAGCCGTCGCTTGCTTGGGCTTTTTTAGCTATGTTTTTTTAGTGGGAAAGGTAGAAAGAATTACTATAACGGAATAAATTATGAAGATTACAGACGTTAAAACCTACCCTTTTTGGTTGGGACATCGCAATATTTGTCTTGTAAAAGTTGAAACAGACGAAGGTACTTATGGCTGGGGAGAATCTGGCCTATCTGGTCGAGAGCTGGCAGTAGCAGGTGCAGTAAAACATTATCGGGAATTTTTGATCGGCAAAAACCCATTCAATATAGGAGCACTTTGGCAGGAAATGTACCGCAGCCAGTATTTTGAAGGGGGCCGGGTGCTCACCGCTGCTATTTCCGCCATTGATATTGCCTTGTATGATTTGAAGGGAAAAGCCTTGGGGGTTCCAGTTTATGAGTTATTAGGTGGCAAACAGCGCGACCATGTTCCTTGCTTTATTACTACCACCAAACCCATGGGACAAGCCCTGATAGAGGATGCCAAAAAGCTGGCTCAAGATGGCTGGAAAGTGATCCGAACAGCAACGGGTGTAAATGGCGATTCCTTGAAACCAACGCTATTTGATATTCGTAAATCCATCGCAGAAACTTCCGAATGTCTTACCAGCCTGAGAAAAGAACTGGGCCAAGAAATAGTATTGGGAATAGACTACCACCACCGGTTATCGGTTGCCGAAACTGCATCGTTTTGTAACAAACTACCCACAGGAACCCTGGATTTTATCGAAGAACCTATTCGGGATCAAAACCCAGGAGCTTATCAGGCATTGCGCCAAATGGTGGACGTGCCTTTTGCCATCGGCGAAGAGTTTGCTAGTAAGTGGGATTTCTTACCATATATAGAGCAGAATATCACCGATTTTTGTCGGGTAGATGTATGTAATGTGGGAGGGCTTACGGAGTCAATGAAAGTGGCTGCCATGGCCGAAGCGCATTATATCGACCTCATGCCGCATGATCCGCTAGGCCCTATTTGTACCGCCGCCACCATCCATTTAGCAGCGGCCGTACCCAACTTTGCATGGCTCGAAGTTCCCCCTTATGACACGGATATGTCGGGACAGCAACATTATTTTATTAATCACCCGGAAGTTCAAAATACCATTTATGAAATTTCTGATGCCCCCGGCTTAGGGATGGACGTAATAGAAGAGAAACTCCTAGAATCACCTTTCCGGTTCTGGGAAGCACCCCGACTATTCAAACCGGATGGCTCTTTTACCAACTGGTGATTGCGACAGCCAAACTATGTTTCCATTTTCAAACTGAATTTTGGACTTCCATCTTTATCACCAACTGCTGCTAAGGCCACTTTTCTTAGCAGTAGTTGGCTCATTGCCGTACTAAACAAACCGTGATAAAGTTTATGGAAGGAAACCATTTGTTTCGCATAATTTCAGGGGCAACCGATTGTTTTAAAACTCAATGGTACTAGCATAACCCTTGGAGGTTAAGAGAGAAAATATTTCGCATGGTCCTAGAGGTGGATCTCTATGACAATGCCTTTTACTGATGCGCAAACTCTAAGAGCCTGTATAAATTCTATCATTACAATTTAAACAGGCTCTAAACCATTATTTCCCCGATTTTTTACCTTTCAATTTTAGTTTGTATCCCACGTTAATGACCACGGGATCGGTTCCACCGCCCACAATCGCTCTGTCCTGGAAAACGGAAATATCTAATGAATTTCTTTTGGCAAGCGAAATGGAACACCCAGCCTTATACCTCACTTGTTCAAACCCTGTACCTAGCAAATAAAATACATCTGCTGAAAGGTAGGGTGAAAAGCTACTTTTGTTATCGTAGCTAAACTCAAACTTATGTCTGAAATAGCTACCGGTATTGGATAATCCAGATTCATCGTCTTTGAATTGGTGCTGATAACGGATACGATAGTCGAATTTTAACCATTTGGTCAAATCATGGTCAAACTTTACATTTCCGTAAAAACGGTGGTAAGAACGGTAGTAGTAATCCGCATCCGACTTATCGTATTTCCTTTTACCAATATATCGGTAGTACACACTCGCATCGAAATGTTTGTTAAACTTGTATTCCAGCCCTGCCTCTCCAAGGTAACTTTTAAGCTCACTCATATTGTCGGCAAAACGGGTTTGACCGCTCAAATCCAGTGAGAAAGAAGAGTTTAATTTCTTTTCGACCGCAACGCCTGTCCATAAGCCAACTCCCTGTGCATGAACGAGAATCGGAAGCGAAAAAAATGCAATTAAGAAATAGGATCTCATAGGACATTCGATTTTAGGGGATACAAATTACTTTCGGGCTGCTTGATAGGGACTTCTGTGGGATAATAGAAAATGGTCATTCGCGTTGCATCCTTAAGAAAATCTATATCAATGATTTCCACCCGGTGTATATCGAGCCCTGTACGGTGGCGCAAATCTTGGATCAGTTCGTCGCGATTCTCAGGCCTTATCAAATGAATATTTTCATAAATGATAGTTTTGCAAGATTCCTTTTTCATGAGCCATGCACCTTCCAATAAATGCGTAACGACTACCAAGGTGACACAGAAAAAGATTAATTCAAGACCTCCACCGGGGCTCACAGCAGAAATTAACCCAATGGCTATCACCATAAACAAATAGGTCATATCTTTTGCCGAAATCCCTTCTGTACGGTAACGTAGCATGGAAAAAACAGCAAAAAGACCAAATGCGGCTCCCATGGACATTTCCACTTTGTTCAATAAAAAAGTGATCATAAATATGACCATATTGAACACAAAAAAGGTGACGAAAAGGTCCGTTCTTCTATAATTCTTGAAGTATACGTATCTGATCAAAACAAAGACAGAGACGAAGTCGATGAGCATTCGGGTCACTAGTGATATAGAAACCAGATTCTGAAAATCAAACGAACTGAGTGGGTCTGGAAGCTGTAATTGTAGCATGAAAATTATTGATTTTGTTTAAAAAATTTAACTTGGGTTTGAAACGGTTCCGTTTCACCTGATCAAAAAGACTTGCGACTCCCAGGCAGTATTTACTCATACCACTTTGCTTAAAACGCCGCTTTTGCATCAGGTCCAAAAAAACGGAATTTGCATGCTTCTTTTCTTGTTTCACCTCCACCACGGCCATTTGAGTAAAGTGCTTTTGCTTGTCGCCAGACCTGAACCTCAGGTTAAGATCAATAGTGATGCGTTCGGCAGAACAAGTACTTACCAAGGTTAACCGCGAATAAAACACCCAAACAGCAGGTTGAAATTGATCCGATTTATAAGCGGTTTTCGTCTCCAAAAATGCGCTACTTTGCTCTCCTATTTCGTTCAATTCGCTGAGTTGATCTGGAATTCTGGTTTTGATGGTTCGCCCTTTGTTATTCTTTAGTTTTATCTCAAAAAAAGAGGTGTTGGTATCCACATAATTCCGAAACCTAATTTTACAGCGATTCAAATGGCCGGCATGGTGTTGATGATACAAATCCATACTGGGCGTATCGAAATAAAGGGTTTCGTAGTCAAATATCCGAGTATCCTTCATTTCCAGAATTCTATAGTGATCCTGCACGCTCGCCAGTATGTCTGCCAGTTTTACCACCGGAATTGTAAACTTTACTTCCGAACGATCCATTAGCTTTACCGACTCCATTTCAGGAAGTGTAATTGGCGCAAAGTCAGTTAAGTGCTGGTTAATTGCTAAAAATGGCTGATTTGTAGTCATGGTGGTTATTTTAAAAATGCTTCTACTGCCGCATTTCTGGTTACTACATGGTTTTTTAGACTAGTTAGTTCCGAATTGAAGGCTGCTGCGTTCGTCAAATTGGAATACTTCGTTTGTTCCGCTTCACTACCCGTTACATAGGGTTGTATCAGCGTATGGTATTTTTCAAACATTTCATTCATTTTCGAGGGTACAAACACATTCTCTTTAAACTCCTTCACATAAGCTTTGTATTTGGCATAGTAAACTACATCATCCGCTATATATTTGAGCAAAGGCCATGTGGTGGTTACCTCGGTCATTGCCAGCGAAACAGCAGACATACCACCACCTCCATTTCCTCCTGGTAAATTACCGCCCCCACTGGTGGTGGTAATGGTCATCGACTGATTAAAATCCCAGGGTATCCACATCAGTTTATTGGTAGATGAATGGTACAAATAATGATTATGTGCCATAGCACCATACACATCCCAGTTTACAATGGTATTATTGACTGCCAAGTATTTAAGGAAATGGTCCACATCAAAAGTACTTTCAAGGTTTGCCCGCCACTGGGTTATATTAGACGTACGAACGGAACTATTTAAGGCAGTCACGAAGGACTGTACGTCACTATAATCCGCTGCGTCTTTATTGTTCTTTTTCTCAAAGTCCGACTGAATGAAGGTTTTAAAATAAGATTCAGGCTTATAAATATTTCCATCGTCTTCCCCAAACTGGTCGTACACCATCGTATCGTCAATCACCTCTACCATGGTATATACACCACAATACTTCACTCCGCTACCAAAGTTGATATATACCTTGTAAAAGGCCGTTCTGGCAGCCTGCACACCGGCTGTTCTAAAAATATCGGCCACCACTTTCTCTCTTATTAAAGAGTTATCGCTAAATGCCGGAGACATGGATAATTCTTTAAAACCATAAAGTCGTTGGTTTTTAATTGCTGGATAATCATCCTCGAATTTATCGAAATGTAGCCTGAATGGAAGTTTGTAAATTCCTGATTTCCAAATGGAGGAAAGACTCGAATTCCCCTTCAATCTGAATCCCACATGATTCCAGGCTTTGCCATTAAATTTCATAGTAGCCGCAATATATTCAGGATCATCTCCCAAATCGGTACCACCGCCGCCACCGCCAGGACCACCGGCACTGCCACCGCTGCTTCCAAAGGTTCCATAGGACTTTGCCACCATGTCTGTTTGGATAGCAGACCACTGTGCAGCTGTCATGGTAATTTCCAAGGTATTTACAGATTCTTGCGGAAAAATCATGCTATAATTGGGATCAACGTCATTGCTATGACTTTCCGTTGTCCAGTCGACATTGGCTTCCGCAGGATCATCGGGCTCCACATCTAATTCCGAAGGAACTTTGCAGGAACTAATACAGATAGTAGTGGCAAATAATAGCCAAAATGATTTTGAAATAAATCTCATCTTCTTAAATTTTAAATTATTAATGGTGTCAGTAATGTTTGTTCTTGCTTCTTTATAGGTATTCGCACCTACATTTACATCTGTTTCAAAGTGCATATAGAAAGTCGAAATGTGTAGATAAACGGCGCAACCGCTGGGTCAAACCCCTTCAGCCCGAATTGAGTCTATAATTTGGATACTTCCTCCATTCTTTCCTTGACCAGCTGCTTCAAAGCTTTCTTTTCGTTTTTAAACGATTGATAGCTGTCTAGTTGGCTGTACGGTCTTTTTTCTGATCGTACTGCGGCATCAATCAGTTTATAATGGCGATCAAATATTTGCTCCATTCTTTCCACAGTAAACAAAGTCTTCGATAATAAGCGTACCTCGTTTTTGTAAAGTTCATAGTAAACAGGATCTTCCGCTACATATTTTATCAAGGGCCACTGGTCTCCAACAGAGGCTAAAGTGATTGAAACACTTCCTCTTGACGGGCCGCCTGGTGGCCTATCCGGAATACCTTCTCTATCCATGGGCTGGCTGGGACGAGCCCCTTGCGGTTCATTACCTAGTGGTCTAAACCCTCCCTTTTTTACACTCATGGCCTCATTTTGGTCCCAAGGTATCCAGGTTAATTTTTGCTCTGGAGAATTATACAAGTAGTAATTATGCGGCATGACCCCATAAGAATCCCAGGATGTCATTAGGGTATTCATGGCCAACCATTTGATAAAACCCTCCATATTCAGCACTGTCTCCAGTTCTTTGCGCCAGCGTGGTGCATCCGTTTCACGGAAAGGAGCATTCAGGATGGAAATAGCCGATTCAACATCACTCCAATCGGCCCTTTTTTTGTTGTTTTTCTTTTCGAATTGTGCCGAGTTAAAGGATACAAAGTTTGACTCAGGTTTATAGATATTTCCAGAATCTTCTCCAAATTGACTCTTAATCATGGTGTCGTCCACCACCTCTACGATGGTGTATATACCGCAGTACTTAGAGCCACTTCCAAAGTCTATATACACTTTACAAAAAGAAGTACGAGCTGCTGGCACACCTGCGTCCCTAAACAGATCCGATGCTACTTTCTCGCGGATCAGCGAATTGTCCTGAAAAGCCGGTGAGAACGAAAGCTCTTTAAATCCATAAAGGGTTTGTTTTTCGTACTTGGAAATGTTTAACCGGAACGGCAACTTATAGGTACCGTTTCCCCAAGAGGACATCAAACTAGAATTACCTTTGAGCCTGAATCCAACCTGCTCCATGGCCATTCCGTTGAACTCCATAGACACTGAAACATACGGAGGGTCTGAAACATCTCTCGAATTACTGTTGCCAAATGGCATATTTCTTGGTCCTGGCCTTGGAGGTGCATCATTACCTCTGGCAAAAACCGGCTGCTGGGGAGGGGCGCCCGCACCTTGCAGAGTTTTCCTTGCTCCAAAAGCACCATATTTTGTGCTCATTTCGGCATTAATCCCCGTCCAGTCAGCGGGGGACATTTTTAGGGTTAAGGTATTAATCTTATTATCTGGAAATACCGCGTCGTAATTTGGACTTTGCTTACTCAACGTTTCTACGGCTGGAGATTGCGCAATAACAATGGGACAAATTGCCAGAAAAATGACCGATAAAATGATTTTGGTTTTGATAGACATTTTAGTTTAACTTGTTAAAATCTGATCCGAAGGTATAGGATTTTAAAAGTCAGAGCCAGCTGGTGCCGACAGGTGGGCGGATTGTGTATAAGAAGAGCCTGTTTATAGATAAAAGCCTTAATTTGGCTCAAAAAGCTAGTTTTTCTATCCGTATACACATTCGATATGCCTGTATACACAATGCCAATTTTGAATAAAAATGAGATACTTTTGACCAAAAATACCGGGGTATATGAAAAATGTAGAACGCTTTGTAATGGTTTTAGGGATGCTCATTTTCTTGCTGTCTCCCTTTTTATTATCTCCCTTTTCCATATATGAAGCCATTCAGTATCCACAAAATAGGCAGATCATATTTTCAAAAATCACGATTAATTTTATCCTTGCAGGTATATTTTATCTCAATTTAAGAGTGCTCACGCCTCGCTTGTTAGAGCAAAAGAATGTAGGGGCGTTTATACTTATACTGATGGGTTTGCTCCTTGGGTTTATAGTATTTGATGCCGCCTTTATGCATTATATAGATCCCCATTTGCAACCGCCCCCTAATGAGAGCAGGCTACCTGGCCCGCCCGGCCCGCCACCCCGCAGACCCAACTTCGCTGGGACTGGCCTTATTCCACAAATTGCTGGCAATTTAATCATGTTTCTGTTCATGGTGCTCTCCAGTTCTATGATCGTACTTTTGAGGGAACGCATACGAGAAAAAGATCTACGGCAACAAATTCTTTATGAAAAGGTCAAAGCAGAACTGTCCGTTTTGAAATTACAGGTAAGTCCGCATTTTTTGTTTAATACACTTAACAATATCCGCTACCTCGCCCGAAAAAAATCTGATAAAACCGAAGAAGCAGTGGTAGAACTGGCCCAGTTGCTCCGGTATATGATTTACCAAGTGAATGATGATGTAGTGCCACTTTCCAAAGAAATAGACCATTTGAATCGGTATATCAATTTGCAAAAAATGAGGTTACAAGGGCATACGAATGTAAATTTTAACTATTCGGGTGATTTCCATCAGCGTAATATAGAGCCCTTGCTTTTTATTCCTTTTGTTGAGAATGCATTCAAATATGGGGTTCATGCACATAAACCTTCCCTATTGCTCATTAATATTTCTGTGACGGAGAAGGAATTGGTTTTTCAATGTGAAAATGACTCTTTTATAGAAAATGCAGTAACGGATACAGCCTCTTCGGGTGTGGGTATTGCCAATGCTAAAAAAAGACTCCAACTGTATTATCCCCATAGCCACCAGCTGAATATTGAAGAAATAAATGGAATGTATCGTGTAGTGCTTAGACTTCAATTTAACCATGAATAAACTAAAATGTATTGCTATTGACGACGAACCATTCGCCCTTGAAATTATGGGCGAAGACATTCAAAAAATTGAATTTTTGGAGCTCGTAGGTTTGTTTCACAATACCGAAGATGCCATTCCAATGATCCAAAATGGAGCAGTTGATCTTCTATTTTTGGATATTCAAATGCCCACCACGACCGGTATGCAGTTCTTAAGATCCTTGGAAGAAGCACCGATGGTAATCCTGACAACCGCTTATGAACAATATGCTATTGAAGGATTTGAACTGGATGTGGTGGATTACCTTCTTAAGCCCATACCTTTCGACCGTTTTACCCAAGCAGCTCAACGAGCTTATACCCTTTATTCCCTCAATAATCAACAAAATAAAAGTAGCGAAGAAAAACAATTTCTGTACGTAAACGCTCAATATCAAAAGGTTAGAATAGATTACGAAGAGATTTTGTATGTCGAAGGGATGAAGGACTATGTTAAAATATTTTTGCAAGACAAGCCCAAACCTATACTCACAAGAATGAATTTGAAGCGAATGGAATCCCTTTTAACTTCTGATCAGTTTTGTAGAATTCACAATTCTTTCATTGTTTCACTAGACAAAATTACGGCTTCTTTAAGAACCAAAGTTTTCTTCGATAACATCGAAATTCCTATTGGAGATAAATTTATAGACCAGTTCAGAAAGCAATACCAGCGGTAAAAATTGTCGATACTATTAAACCCATGCCATCCAAACGGGTCTATAACCCCAATCACGAAGGTTTTGTAGTACTTACCTTGGAAAGCCAGTGATCATTTTTAAAAAATACATCACTTATAATTCGATTGCTAGTACTACTTATCTATCCTGCTAGAATTGATTAAAACCTATAAAACATGAACAATCAAAAACTCACTTCAGTAAAATTTTCAATAGTTCTCATCATTGCCTTAGGCATTATGAGCTGTATCAATAATAAGGAAGAAACCGCCACTCCAATAGATAATACAGTACCTGCGGTTTATGCTAAAATATATGGGGCTTCCAGTATTACAAGCGACGGAACTTTCATTACTATAAAGACCTCCGGAACACCTGATCATAAAAGTCCCTATTACGCCAAAACAAGCGAGCTCTACGAAGCATATAGCGGCACTACTTTTGGCGGCTACACTTTTAAGGTAAACCCTAATACGATTTCGGAGCAGTCGTTCACTTTTAAAATACCGGTTAGTCCAAAGATTGCCACCAACCATGCAGCCACTCCACTGGGAGCAATTGGAATAGCGCTAAACGGTGTCCCATTTTTCAATCAATATGCAGGGCCAAACAACCAAGAGTTGACATCAGAAATTGCCAGTTTTGACAAATATTATGGCCACCCACAGGCTACCGGTCAGTACCATTACCACGTTGAGCCATTGTACCTTACTACGGTTAAATCTACTAAATCAGGTTTAATGGGTTTTCTATTGGATGGGTTTCCTGTTTATGGCCCTCAAGAAGAAAATGGCACCACAGTGATGGGAAGTAACTTAGATGTTTACCATGGCCATACCCATGCAACGGTTGATTTTCCAAATGGTACCTATCATTATCATTTCACGTCGGATGCTCCTTACCTCAATGGAAACGGATATTATGGTACTTCTGGCACAGTGACTCGATAATGAAAATATGCAAGACGATGGTATTACTGCTACTGGTTTGTGCTTGTTCACAAAACAAACCAGTAGTCCAGTCAAACCCAGAAATACCCCCAATTTATGTTTCGAAGACCGCTAGTTCTATTTCCATTAGAAATGATACCGTTTACGAAAATAATGAAAAATACTCTGGATATCTCCTTCAATTCCAGTCCAATAAAGTGGATACATTAAGTATAGCAGGGTATTACCAGGGCTTACAAAGCGGCTTGGCTAAAAAATGGTATTCCAAAAATAGCGTCATGGAGGAACGACAGTATTTGGCAGGTGAAAAAAATGGAAAACAAATAGCCTTTTGGGAAAATGGGAACAAAAAGTTTGAGTTCGAAGCTGTAAAAGATATGTACCAAGGGGTACTAAAGGAGTGGAACCAGGAGGGTAATCTTGTTCATTTAGCAAATTACAAAGAAGGCCAAGAAGAAGGCACTCAAAAACTTTGGTACGACAACGGAAAAGTAAGGGCAAATTATGTCATCAAAAATGGCAAGCGTTATGGTTTATTAGGAACTAAAAATTGTAGAAATGTATCGGATAGTATTTTTATTGTTAGGTAGTATCTGGGTACTTAGCTGTACTCAGAATAAAAACGAGATCTCCAGTTTACCGTATTATAATGAACCCACATTCACGCCTATTTTTGAAGATAGCACTCCAATAAACCATACAATCGGCGATTTTTCTTTTTTGGATCAAGATAGCCTGCTGGTATCCCAAGAGAACATCGAAGGGAAAATTCATATAGCTAATTTTATATTTACAATCTGCGGAAGCATTTGCCCTACCATGACTGCGAACATGAAAATGGTGAGCGATAACTTGGAAGCAGACATAGACTTGGTGCTATTGTCTTATTCTGTTACCCCTTGGTTTGACAAACCTTTTGTGTTAAAAAAATACAAATCAGATCATAATATCACCAATCCAAATTGGCATTTTTTAACGGGTTCAAAAAATGAGATTTATAAATTAGCTCGTCAATCCTACTTTGCAGAAGAGGACATAGGGTTTAGTAAAGACAGCACCGAGTTTTTGCATACCGAACATTTTATTTTAGTAGATAAAACAAAACGCATCCGTGGAATCTATAATGGGACATTGGCTTTGGAAATGCTTCAATTGATAGACGACATCAAAACTTTAAAAGCGGAATAGGGGGGCTTTGCTGCTATCGTGCTTCAAGACCATGGCGATAAGGTTTGGTTTCGCAACATCAAAATTCGAAGATTATAGTGACGTTGCTGCTCTATTTGCAACATCACCCCATTAAAATGGCACATTTGATCCTATCCTGAAATTTTGATTCTGTTAATTTTAGAAGATAGAAACAGAATCGAAATTTTAGGAAGGGTGGGTAATGGCTAAAAGGAATAAAATAAAATATTGGATAACACTCAGCGCTATTTATACATTAATGGTTAAAATTAAAAGGAAGGACAGCGGCGGCTGACCACAAAAACCGTTACGGCCTTCATGTACGATTTTTCTTTGCCATAAAATTGGCATATCCAATTCCTAAAACGTTATTCCGCATTTTTGATCATGCTATTGGATTTTGAAATAAGTTCATTGAATCAAAATGAGACAATGAAACAGAACAGCTAAACTTCCTACCGAACAATTTGGTAGTACAGTAAATTAGACAAAACTATAAAGAGCTGTACAAGTCAGTTTACAGAACTGTAAATACCTGATTATCTGATCCATACTATTGAATAAATCTATTAAAATAGTTATTTTATTTCTTTATACACAAATAACTAGCCACCAAGGCCTCCCATACAAGTTAAGAGCCACATAACCCATGCATTTAGGCTACAAATAGCTTCTACATAGTATGCTAATCATAGAATACTGTCTATCTGTTTTTCGAATTTCATTTTTCAATTTTCAGCGGCTAGCTAAATAACGAGCTATTCAGAATGATTTGCTTTGTACCTACATAAAGCCGTTTACTAAAACTATAAAGACTAAATAATGCGTTTTTTATTGATTGATGATCATCCTGTTGTGCGTTTTGGTTTAAAAAAAATATTGAAAGATTCATTTCCAAATTTGATTAATGATGAAGCTTCATGTCCTATAACTACCATAAAAAAATTGGCGGAAAACGAGTATGATTTGATTATATTAGACACCACCTTGCCTAATATGGGCTTGTTTCAACTAATGGATCATATTTTGGCTCTTAACCAAAACAACAAAGTATTGCTCTTTTCTATGGTCTCGAACTATAATATTATTAAACGTTTTACTAAAAAAGGGGCTAGAGGCTGTATATGTAAAAGTTACACCAGTGCTGAAATTATATATGCGGTAAAAAAAATACTGTCGGGAAAGCGGTATTTTGTTCTAATAGATACCATGATTAATAAAAACCATTTTGAAGGACATCCTTTTGACATATTAACCCCTCGGGAATTACAAATCACTACGCACTTACTGGAAGGTCATGGTACGTCTTCTATTTCTTCTTTACTAAACATTAAAACTTCAACGACTTCCACACATAAGGGGAAAATCCTGTCTAAACTAGGTATTTCAAATATTGCACAATTGGTAGAACTTTCGAAATCCTATAATTTTAATAAAAGCTAAGAGGCTGTTTAAATTTTAATGATAGAATTGTTTATAGCCTATTTTTTGTGCGAACCGCCCTTTAAAATTTAACGCAGGTAGAGCCAAAAAATAGCATAAACAAACTATTGGTTAACTTTTCAAACAGGCTCTAAAATGAAAAGGATATTTAAGACACAGGTTTTATCGTAGTAACCTAGTGGCGCATGTATACCTACTAATCTTTAATGTGCTTTTATATAAAAATTTGTCTGAAGATGAAAAGATAATACCTACAATGGGCGATGTAGGCAGTACCGCCTGGCAAATATAGTAGAAGTCAAATGATATCAAATTTAAGCTCTTAGTGACCTAGTTATCTTTTGAAACGGAGAAATTATTCAAAGAAGGTCTCGCCAATCAGGAGTCAATATACCAACTTTCTAAAAAAACAATTGAGTAACCTTATAACAAAAAATGCTTTAAAAATGAAGACCCCTTTCCGTCTTTCAATGCACTAGAAATTGCGAATGAAATAGTTCGTATTTAATTAAATCTCAATAATGGCAAACGCTTTCCGGTTTTATACAATATTCTTTCCTTGCCTGATTCTTCTCGGCATTTCGACTACCTCTTTTGCACAGCGTAGCACTGCGGATAGCCTAAAAAGCATGAGTTATATTCAAAATGAATTTATTCGGGTAGGCATTGATCTAAATCTGGGCGGCTCCATTACGTATATTTCTGATGTTAAGACGGGTGAAAATATGATTAACAATTCGGACTGGGGCCGGCAAGTGCAAATGTCCTTTTATAGTGGCCCCAATCCCTTTGTACCCAATGGCAAGGAACCAGCGCCCTTTTGGAAGGGACTCGGTTGGAATCCGATCCAGTCTGGCGATTATGCCGGAAAACGTTCACGGGTGCTGGAACACCGTAATGAAGGCAAACAACTCTACGTGAAATGTATCCCTATGCAATGGCCGCTTGATAACGAACCTGGGGAATGCACTTTTGAGAGTTGGATTACTTTAAAAGGTAATACGGTGCAAGTTCGGTCTCGCTTGGTCAATAACCGGCAAGATACCACCCAGTATTCCGCCAGACATCAGGAGTTGCCAGCAGTTTACACCAATGCACCCTACCACAAAATGGTTACCTATAGAGGAAGCAAGCCATTCACGAGAGACACCGTAAGCCTGATTCAGAACCATAATTTCCCGAATGCTTCTGGAATTAGCTGGGCCTATTGGCAAGCAACGGAAGGCTGGACTGCTAATCTCAATGAAGCTGGGGTAGGTTTAGGTGTTTGGAATCCCGATGTCCAAAGTTACTGTGGTGGTTACTACGGCGATTCCACCTTCCAAGGAGGTAGTAAAGATGCCTCTACGGGTTATATCGCGCCCTTACATACCGAAATTCTGGATCACAATATCACCTACGATTACCAATATGTTTTGATTTTGGGGTCTCTTGACCAAATCAGAGACTATGTCTATCAACATACTCCAAAGCGTACTTTACCCAGCTACACTTTTAACAAAGACCGTCAACACTGGGTACTTCAAAATACAACGGATAGCGGTTGGCCAATCACGAATGGCCTGCGCATTAACTTGAGAAAAAATGGCTCCATGGTAAGTCCGCCATTGGTCTGGGATGCAAAGGATGCCTCTATATTGACTTTTTCGGCGCGCTACACCGGCAATACCAAAACAGCAAAACTGTATTTAAAACGATTTGGTGAAAAGGAATTCAAAGAAGAAAATGCCTATTCGTTTGAAGTCCGCAGCAGCGACAAAGTCACTACGTATCCCATTCGACTTTCCGAAAACGAAAATTATACAGGCACTTTTGAAGCGATGAAAATACTATTCACCACCGAGGAGCCATTAGAGGAAGGCACCGTTCAGGTGCTATCCATCGCATTAAAAAAATGAAATAGTTTTAGGCAGTCGACAGTTCGCTGGTAAATATTTTCAAAAATCGAAGGGGTAACACGCTGGAACTTTATAAAAACGGTTCATGATAGTCCCAGAAGGATATTTCTGTTTAGTTCGAGCCATTCGCTCCCGTACTTTCTCTGCATACCTGACTCCCAATAGTTATTGCCGCGCTCATTTCCAAACTGCACTATCACCGCAAAATCCAGTTTTGATATAGCTAATCGTTTGACCCTTCGACACGAAGAAAGCCTAATCAATTATACTTTTTCTTTAATAAATTCAGTACAAAACTATTCTCCAGCTCTATTACTTATAGTGGATAAGTTTTTTAATATGAATTGAGACGACACTACTATTCCTAAACCATTAATTATGATCTACTTAAACTTGACTTACCTGAATTTGTCGCCACCTTAAATTTCGAAAATTGGTACGGTAGCTTTCTACAATTTTTTGTTGCCACCCGAAGACCGCTACCGAACCATAAAAGCATGGGGTTGAAATTCCATGTATTGGGTTTTCTTCCAACGAAGTGTAAAAATTATTTTCTGTAAAATGAAACTATCGAATTCAAAAGAACTTTTTAGTAATACCCTTTCACTGACCTACGTATATATTGTTAAGTTAGCAAATTTGAGAGGTATTTATGTCTTTTTATTGCTTCCATTTCTGCTGCACACTCCTACGGTAACTTTTGGCAGAAATGCGGTAATAAACCTATTTGAAAAAAAAACGGAAGATCCTTTTGAACCCTATTTAACAGGCAAGGCTCCTACCATTCTCCAAGATTTGGGAGAAGAAATAAAAGGAACTATTAAAGTCCGGAAAATCTTGTTTCTGTCTCGAAACGTACAAACGCACGAAGGCATTCAAGAAAACCGGATTTTTGCAGTGATTACTCGTCCTTCAAAGCCAGGCAATTACCCTGGACTTTTGGTGCTTCATGGCGGAGGCGGCTCCGCAGAAATCGAAAAAGCGGAGAAGTGGGCAGCACTCGGATATGTGGTGGTGACCTTGGATATTCCTGGCGTGGCAAATCCTGAAAAAGTGCCTTTGTCGGAAGGCCATTGGAAGACATTTACTTATGGAACAAAAAGATTTACGGCCCACCCGCATATTACTTCCAGTACTATTTTTGATGGTGCACTGGCAGCACTTCAAGGATTTTATTTACTGCAAAGCCAGGCGGATGTTATAAAAACAAAAATAGGAATTGCAGGAATATCCTGGGGCGGCTATTTGACCACCATGGTAACCGGGCTGGTTCATAGCCAAGTGGCTGCATCCTTTTCTGTTTTTGGTAGTGGAAATTTTGATGCGGGCTCCGTATTTTTAAAAGAACTTGATAAAATGCCCTCCTCTGAACGAGGCCAGTGGCTGCAATATCTCGATGCAGGACGTAGGATAAAAGACCACCACGCTCCTTTTTTTATAGCGGCAGCAGCTAATGACAACTGGTTTTACCCACCTGCGGTAACGGCTACCCTATTGTCAATGAAAGGGCCTGTGAATCATTTATTTGCAGCCAACGCCAATCATAAAATCCCTGATCCGGGCGGTTCCGAGGCCGATAAAACCGCAAAACCTGGCTGGTTAGAAATGGAGCAAATCTATTTTGATTATTATTTAAAAGACAGCGGATTGCCGTTTCCAATGATTTCATCCGTTACCCAAAAGATGCTTAAAAAATCTGATTCGAAAAAGTATGTGGTAAGGTTTAAGGTCAAATCCAAAACCAAATTAGAATTGGCAAGAGTTTATTTTTCTACTTTCAATAAAGAGTGGAGTAAACGAGAATGGAAAGAAATTCCGGCCGAAAGAATAGGCAAAAATAAGTACCAAGCCACCTTACCAGACAGCATTTCTGAACAGCAGATCAGCTGGTATCCCAGCATATCCGATTCCAGACCGGTTTCAGTATCTGGTTATATTAAAATTTTAAACCATTAACCATTTTAAACATTACTATGGAAAATAATAAATACCAGAACCGGAGGGATAGTTTGAAAATGCTGGGGCTAGGTACGGCCGGAAGTCTGGCAGGAATATTGGGTAGCGCATCCGAATCAAATGCAAACCCTCATTTAAGCTCCAACCCTACCAAAGGAATGGGTATGGTGAAAATCAAAAGTGTAAAAGCAATTGCCACCGCTCCCATGGGGCATAACTTAATTGTAGTAAAGGTAGAAACCACCGAGCCAGGACTGTATGGACTCGGCTGTGCCACCTTTAACCAAAGGGCGGAAGCGGTGGTTGTGGCTATTAATAGCTACCTTAATGATTTTTGTGTGGGCCGAGACGTAGACAATATTGAAGATATGTGGCAATGTGTTTACGTAAGCTCCTATTGGCGGAACGGGCCGGTCTTGAACAATGCATTGAGCGGACTCGATCAGGCACTTTGGGATATAAAGGGCAAACGTGCCAACATGCCGGTTTATCAGTTATTGGGAGGAAAATGCCGGTTTGCAGTTCCCTGTTATACCCACGCCGGGGGTAGCTCTTATGAGCAACTTGCCGACAATGTGCTTCAATTTATGGAAAAGGGGTTTGGACACATGCGCATCCAAAGTGGCTACAAAACTTCCCAGGACAATCGGCCACCTGACTTTAAAGAAGCGGGTTTTGGATATAACGGAGATGGCTATATGAATGAATCGGCCTACCTCCGTTCTGTTCCTAAAATGTTTGAAACCGTAAGAAAAGTATGTGGCGAAGAGATTGAACTGTTGCACGATATTCATGAAAGGGTACAACCTAGTGGTGCTATCAATATGATCCGGCAACTGGAACCTTATAGACCATTTTTTATCGAGGATCCTTTTTCTCCTGAAAACATGTCTTGGTTCAAGCAGCTGCGCCAAAGTACTACCGTTCCTATTGCAATGGGAGAAATATTTAATAATCCTAATGAATGGCGCGATGCGATGACCAATCAAATGTTTGATTATATACGATGCCATATTTCACAAATTGGCGGTATTACACCCGGGATGAAAATAGCACGACTGGGAGAGTGGTTCGGTATCAAATCGGCTTGGCATGGCCCCGGTGACGTATCGCCTGTTGGGCATGCAGCCAATTGTCATATTGACTTTGCCATCTGGAATTTCGGTATCCAAGAAGCGGTAAACTTTTCGGACCAAATGCTGGAAGTATTTCCCGGCAGCCCCTATATGAAAAAGGGATATATGTATGTAAACGACGCGCCGGGACTCGGTGTAGCTATTAATGAAAAACTGGCAGCCAAATATCCTATCAAAAAAGGTTCTAACTGGCAGATCAGAAATAACGATGGTACCATAATTAGACCCTAAAAATGTACATCACTAATACCATTCATTTTATAAGGCTTATAGGCGCCTTGGTTATTACTCTTTGCTCCATCAGTGCGTATGGTCAGAAAACCGACAATACGCTCATCGCTGCAAAGGATTGGAAGCAAAAAGGTTTATGGATCCCTTTGGACGATCAGCTAAAGCATCCAAAAATGAACTGGCCTATAACCCGATTACAATATCATCTGGATCTGTCTGAGAATGGGATTGAAGAAGGAAAATTACAGCTCATTAAAGAATCTACAGGGGAAACCGTTCCGTTTCAGTTATCTCATATTATTAAAAACGACGGTCTTATAACCAAAGCTACCCTTCATTTTCTTACTGAACTTCCTTCTGGCGGGAGTATGGCTTTTCGGTTAGCACCCAAAGCGGTATTGGCGCTTGATCCAGACACCCCTGTGCGAGGCGTAAAAATAACAGAATCGGCAAATTCCATTGAAATGGATAATGGAAAAATACGGGTTCAGCTGCCCCTATCCGGAAACCCTAGCTTACCCCCTATTGCGAAATTAGGCGACGGCAGCAGGTGGTTAAGTAAGGGCGAATTTTCAAATAATTCCGTACCCATTAGTTTATCCGTAACAGAGGGCAGTATGGGTCCGGTGATGGCCGAATACCATTTGGCCTATCAACTGAAAGGAAATAAGAAATACCTTGCCACACTACGCTTAACTGCAGAAATGGACTTCTTCGAACTCGAAGAAGAAATGCTCGGATTTACCACGGAAGACTCCCTAAGTTGGAAGCTGATTTGGGACCATTTTGAGCCAGGATTTCGGTTCACTCCTAACCGACCAGGAGGGCCTATTGACAATAAAAAAAGAGGGTTTGATAATTTTGAATGGGAACCAATAGCGGGAAAACCTGCTGATCCCGAATCTCAAAAACACCCTATGATGCCCTATGACCAGCAACTGGGGACAAATAGCACCTTACCGTTCCGGATACTGCCTTATGATAACTGGCTTAGTTGGTGGAATTTGCCTACCGCAACCTTTTGGGATAAATCTCAAGAGAAATCCATCGGTATATTTATTAAGGATATGGAAAAGTGGGATGACCAAACCTATGCCTTATGGACTTCAAACCTTAATTTGGGTATTCATTTCACCTTCCATAATAATACACTCGCCTGGCATTTACCACTTTCAAATGGCACACGCTCTACTGCAATGAGTATTTACCCGCATCAAAAAGACATCGACTTGGTAGCTAATACCAATATACCTTTGATGTATACCGATTTCCTGAGACGATGGTACGGATGGATATCCTTGGATAAAGTAAAAAACTGGGAGCTAGACTATCCCCAAATCGAAAGGCTAGACACCCTATTTTTCACCAGTGAAAGTAAGCATCCGCAGCAGGATATAACCGATTTGGAAAGGATACTAGGAAATAAAATTGCCAATATTTCGGAAAACTCCGAAAGAAACAATGGCCCTACTCCGGTTGGATCACGCGATTTCCATGACAAAATTACTCCAATGCTATACGCCAACTATAAGCATATTCCTGACGATAAAATCAGGACACTCCGGGCGCAGTTCCTGTTTATGACCTACGTTTTTATGGACGAAGCGCTTATGCCGATGAAAAATATGCTTAGTGGGCATCCCAACTTTCTGGCCGATATCAAAGCAGTACCCGGACTTGCAGCTGCTCTTTATAAGCAACACCCCCAAGCTCAGGTCATGGCGGATCATTTCGAAAAATCCGTTGCCCTTAATTTACGGTACCATGTAAGACCCACTGTTGCACCTTGGAACGCAACCGGAGGCCGTTGGACAGAGAATCTTGGAACCTATACCTGGGCCTTTCTTAAACCAACCTTACGAACCTCCTATCTGCTTCATCACCATTTTGATGACCGCAATCGACTGTTGCAACCCAATATTTCCTTGTACGCAGGCTGGTTACTAAAAAGCCTTACTTCCCCTCTTCTGTCCGCAGACAACAATAGGGTTCATCCACCACAGGGAGCACATTCACATGGCCTTACCCCTTCCAATTTACTGAGAATGCTTGGACAGGAAATCTATTACTACGATCCCCTGCTGGCAGAGCAATTATTGTTTGTCACCTCCCCAAATGACTTAGGTTTTGAGTATAAAATAGGCCGAGTCGATCCTTGGGATAAAGTAATTAAAGGTGATTGGAAATACAATACAGGTACTAATCCGAGATTAAAATCAGAGAAATTCACCGGTTATGGATTGGTATTACGGAAGAATTTTGGAGAAAAAAATGAAATGTATGTGCACCTTCAACAAATAGATGACGGACCTAATTATAGATGGGGACGTGCGGCCAAAGGAGGTAATGGGGTAATTTATTACTATGCAAATGGCAAACGTTTTAGCCATAATGGCATGGAAGATGTGGGCGACGCACCTTTTGGCGACGTAGAAAGAAGTACCAATTTTGGAATTAAGAAACAAGGAACTTACCGCGATTTGGGACCATACCGTAGTGTCGGGCGCAACGATCTTACCGAACCTCTTTTCGATTTTGGATCTGCCCAATACGCTCAGATTAACGCCAACGCCGAGGTACAACCCGACTATATTTCGAGATCTGTATTACAATCCAGTGACGATTATATGGTAGTTTTTGACCATGTAAAGGATAATAAAACCGAAGGCCGTTTTGCATGGTTTGTGGGTAAGGAGGATAATTTTCCCTTTATCCATCAACTAAAACCAGGTGCAAAAGGGCAAGATTCGGAAATTAAACCAAGTAAAAGCAGATACCATAACGATAAAGGTGAGCTAGCTACCAAAGGCAGATATTACGATGGCCAAGGAAGTTTTTTGACAGTAGTTACCCATAAGAATGATGTGGTTTCAAAAAGTACTGATTACGGATGCACCGTTGAAAATAGCAATTTCAAAGATTGGGTTTACAGAGCATCAACCGAAAAAGCATTTTCACAAAACGGGGTAGTCTTTAAGGGAACAGCCGGAGTCGTAAGATACGATACAAAAATCAAATCCTATCAGGCTTCGCTTTTCCATGGCCAGGAAATAGGAATACCGGGAATTGATATAACCTTTCAGATGAGTGGTAAAAATGGGGTTAGTGTCCATTCCAGTAGTCAGGGTTTTGAGGGTTTAATGTATATTACTCAACCCATTCGTGTTGCATTTAAGCTAACGAAACCATTGCCTCAGGCTACCTTTTATTTGAATGGAGAGAAAGTTGCTCCAGAAATTGCTGGTTCTTTGGCCATTGACCTTCTGCCGGGTAAGTACAATTGGCAATGGTCCACCAACGGGTTAATACCTGGTCCCGCCAAAATCGTTAATACCATTTACCATCCTAACGGTAGCGAGGTGGAATGGCAAAAAGTAGCAGGTGCCACCGCCTATCAGCTAGAAGTGAGTACGGATATTGGGACTAGCTGGACAAAATATGGTGAGCCATTGACCAGCACCAAAACTTTCTTAAAAGGGTTTTCTAATAAAACAAAAGTCCATGTGCGGGTGCTGGCAAAGGGCACCGGCGGATGGGGCTTACCCTCTTCCGACTATCCCGTGTACTTTACGGATCAAGCGCCACATGCTCCTGAGGGACTTTTGGTAAGGACTACTGATAACAAAACCCATATTAGTTGGGGGCAAGTTTTGGGTGTATCGAGATACAAACTATACCGACGGAAGCAATTTGATACTGCAAAAGAGCCGCTGCTTATTTATGCTGGTACCGGGCGAGAATACCAGGACACCCTCCCCACTTCGACCACCGTTTATGAATACTGGGTTACAGCTGAGAATAAAAATGGTGTCAGCCACAAGAGTATTATAAGTGATACCGATCCGGCCAGATTAATCAATTGGCACCCAAAACCCAATGAAATTTTCAGGCGAGATACACGAAACCACGAAGGCGGGTATGACGAATACAATCCCTTTATAGAAGAAAAATTACCGGTATTGAGCTATCCAAACCATCCTAAAGAACATAGATAAACAAATGAACCATGGATGTTGCTTGTACAGAATTGTATGAGAACCCACCTAAAAGCAGGACCAAATTTTATGAATAAAAAAACAAATCTATTGTTGTTCGCCATACTTGTTCTTAGCAAGTTGACTGTTGCGCAAACCAACCTTTATGTAACGCCTGATGGGAACGGAGCAGTATGTTCCGAACAGTTCCCATGTAGTCTGGAAGGCATTAAGAGTAAACTAAGACAATTAAATCTTACCGACGTTGGAAAGGTTCAGGTCATATTTAATGCACCAAAATTTGACTTACTATCCTCGTTTTTAATAACCTCCGATGAAGCTGGAAACATAAATAATCAGATAACCTTTAAGAGTGCAGATGGTCAAAGAGCTCAACTGCAAGGTGGGTTAAGAGTTACGAATTGGAAACCCACGGGATCCGGTATTTACAAGGCAGAAATCCCTATAGGAATTGATTCTAGACAGCTTTATGTAAACGGGAAAATGGCGATACGAGCACGTTATCCAAACCGGAAAGACTCGGCTGACTTTGGCCCTTATAACCGATTACTTGGATTTGATCAAAAAAACAAAACGATTTTCGTCCGCCCATCGGAGTTGCCTGCTGTAAAAGAGCTTAATCAGGTTGAAATGGTCATCAATCAGCATTGGTATCAGAGTAGAGTCCGGATTTCCAGTATAGTAGCGATGAAGGATACACTGGTTATCACGCCTTTGAAGGAAGAGCGTCCCTACTTGTTTCAGCTTACCTATGCCCGAATGTTGGATCCAAATAAGCCCTATTATTTCGAGAATGCGATTGAATTTTTAGATGATGAAAGTGAATGGTATATCAACAAACAAACCAGTTATTTATATTACAAGCCCAAATCGGGCGAAAATATAGCCGAACTGGATATAGTTCTTCCGATCACCGAAACCTTAATACAAGTGTCAGGAACGAATACCAAACCTGTTCATAACGTCACTTTTGAGAATATTGAAATTTCATATGGTACTTGGCTTACGCCCAGTAAAAAAGGAAGTATCGCAACGCAAGGTGTGCAGATTAGGGGCTCTAAGGATGATCCGGGCCCAGGCTTGTTTCAAGCCCAGTTTGCACGCAACCTCACTATCAAAAATTGCAATGTATCAAATGCTGGTGCACATGGAATCGTATTTAGCAAAGGTGTTCAAAATAGTAGTATAATTCAGAATCATATTCATGAAATCAGTGCAAATGGTATCGTAATAGATACTTATCGTAAGGCCTTTCCGCCGGATAGTCTCATGAGCAAAAACAATTTAATTGCCGACAATCTCATTGAAAACTTAGGAATGCATTATACCAACGGAATGGGAATTTTGGCAAGTTGTGTGATCAAGCATATCATTGAATACAATGAAATCCGAAATTGCCGATATACCGGTATGCAGATAGGAAACCACTATGGCGATAATCTGAACGGTATGAGAGATAATTACATTAGAAAAAACAACATACATCATGTGATGCAATTGCACGATGACGGCGGGGCAATATACACGTTAAGCACCCAACCCGGTACCAAAATATCCGAAAACTGGATACATAGCTATGGGAAAAGCGAGTGGGCAGACAATTTTCCAGTCAATGGGATATTTCTGGATAATGATAGTGCCTATATGAGAGTAGAGCGGAATGTATTCAGTGAATTAACCAATGTGGATCGGATCAAAGAACAATATAGTCCTCCATCCACACATGACAATATATTGATTGACAATAATTTAAGAGACGAAGAAATCAAACATTCGGCTGGAATAAGAAAATAAGCGCATTCGTTTTGAAAAAATCAAACATTATCACGATTTCTTTTGAAAGCTATCAGCAGTCAGCTTTCGGCTTTCAAGCCAGTCTAAGAAATACGACATTTAAGTCGATTGCCGACGCTTACTGCCGAAGTATACAAAAAGAAAATCGTCTTACAAATTAATTCGTGATAAGACTGCTGAATATAAAATTCAAATTTTTCAGTACAAAATGCAAAATCTGTCCTCTATTGAATAGTGATTAATGAATTAATAATTATATGTCCAATGATAGCGAGGTAGTTGAGCTTTGGCTTGCCTTTAAAAAAGGCGACAGAGGTGCATTCAATAGTCTGGCAATTGTTTTTTATCAAACACTTTTCAACTATGGTACTAAACTTACGGTTGATACAAACCTGGTAGAAGACTGTATTCAGGATTTGTTTCTGGACATGTGGCGAAGAAGAGAGTTTCTGGGTGATACTGACCACGTTAAGTTTTATCTCCTCAAATCGCTAAGGAGAAAAATTTATTATGAGAAAAAAAATAATGATAAGTGGAAACATTATGCGGTTGATGCCGGTGCAGAATATGACTTTGTGGGAGAGTTTTCCATAGAAACTAAAATCATTGAAGTTGAAACTACCGAGCTTCATCTCAAAAAATTACATCAAGCACTCTCTGGATTGAGCAAACGTCAGCGTGAAGTAATTTATCTCAAGTTTTATCAGGAAATGGATTATCAGCAAATAGCCAATATGATGTCTATTAACTATCAGTCGGTTCGAAATTTAATTCATACTGCTATTAAGGATTTACAAACTGCATGGTTGGCAAATTAGAAAAATATTCTATTAATTATTTCAGTACAAAATCAAGGTACACCCCTAATCTATCTATAGACCTATATTATCATGGATTATATCAATTTTACAGCTGAAGAATTAGTATTGGATGATTATTTCCGTAAATGGGTCTATGGAAAACTTCCCAAGGAGGACGCTTTCTGGGAAACTTGGGTAAAAAACAACCCTGATAAGGCGGCCATGGTGAGTCAGGCTAAATTTGTAATACGGGCACTCGAAATGGAACATATTACGTTGGCAGATGACAAGCTGGAAGACAGGGTCAAACAAATAGTAGCTTCCACCAAGGTGAAACCTTTACTTTATAACAACTTTTGGAAATTTGCAACCGCATCAATTGTTGTGTTGAGTTTGGGATTATACTATTTTGGTAAGAAAGCCGTGTTAAGTAAGCCCAATTATGAAGAGATGATGATGGCCGAAAAGCATCCAGGTTTTGAAAAGGTCAATAACTCTAACGAACCTATGAAAATTGGCCTCAGTGATGGATCGGTTATAACACTTCAACCCAATAGCAAATTAAGTTATCCCGAAACATTTGCTGCGGATAAACGAGAAGTTTACCTGTCAGGCGAAGGCTTTTTTGACATTGCTAAAAACTCGAAAAAACCATTTTTGGTATATGCCAATGAAGTTGTTACTAAAGTATTGGGAACCAGCTTTTCCATTAAGGCATACGATAAAGATGTGGACGTAGTGGTAAAAGTAGTAACTGGTAAAGTTTCGGTACAATCCAAAAAGGCCGACATAAAAAACGAAACCTTCAATGAGCAAGAAGGATTAATACTATATCCAAATCAAATGGCTGTCTTTGAACGAACACCGGAAAAATTAAGAAGAACATTGATTGATAACCCAATACTTATCAAATCATCAAAAAAAGTATCACAAGACTTCAATTTTAAAAATACCCCGGTTATTACTGCATTTGAAACACTGGAAAAGGGTTATGGAGTTACCATTGTTTACGACAATGAAATCTTAAGAAATTGCTCAATTACCGCTCCTCTAGAAAATGAAACTTTGTACGAGAAATTAGATCTGATATGTAAGGTTATTCATGCCTCCTATGAGATTGTAGATGCTCAAATCGTAATTACCAGTTCAGGTTGTAATTAGTTACTATTTGGGTATTAAATAAATGTATGTCAGAATTCATTGGATTATTATATGATAATATTAGATAATAATCCAAATAAAAGTTAATAGTTAAAATAAAAATGGGTCGGTAATGCTCTAACATTACCGACCCGATAAATCCCGAATCTTAGCCAGATTACTCATTAAAATGAGCCCCGGGTTGATTTTGTAAATAGTTTATTCCTCACAAAAACAAAGTAAAATTATGAAAAAAAACTTACCAAACCACGCCGTTTGGCTGAAATTCATGCAAATCTCACTTACACAGATGGTTTTAATGGGGCTGTTTACCAGTTTCTCGTATGCCATAGATCTGGAAGCGCAAGCATTAGACAAGATAGTAACCTTGCACGCTGAAAATCAAGAAGTTCCATATGTTTTGCAAAAACTGGAGAAGCAAACAGAAGTTAGGTTTGTTTTCAGCCCACAGGTAATTCGTTCTGGTCAAAGGGTTACTATAAACCTAAATCAAGAAAGACTCGGAACTGTTTTAGAAAAGTTGTTGGCCCCACTGGGTATAAAGTATGAAGTATCCGGTAAATATGTATTATTGAGTGATGTTAAAAAATCGGTAAAAAATCTATTCGAGGGACAGGAAAGACAAATAATGACCTTTGTGCCTGCGGATATCACAATAGTGGGAAAGGTAACCGATTCAAATGGAGAAGTACTGCCTGGTGTAAATATTCTGGTAAAGGGAACCCAACAAGGTAGTACTACCAATGCTAAGGGATTGTATAGTATTGAAGTACCAAACGGAGGGGCAACTTTAGTGTTTTCCTTTGTAGGATATCAATCTCAGGAAATCCAGACTGGTAATCGAAATTCTCTAGATATAATTCTAAAGACAGACGACAAGGCCCTCGAAGAGGTGGTTGTAGTCGGCTACGGAAGTCAAAAACGCCGTGAAGTGGTAGGTTCTATTTCAAAAATAAACGGTAGCGACGTCACAAAAGTACCTACCGCCTCATTTGCAGAAGGTATGCAGGGACAATCCAGTGGCCTTTTGATACAAAACACCAGTGGGCATCCTGGTGCGGCGCCCAGTATTAATATAAGAGGTAAGGGATCCATCAATCTAAATTCAAGCCCGTTATGGATAGTGGATGGAGTGCCCATCCAAACTGGTTCAACGGACTTAGCACGTAATGGGGTTACATCGGTTTCGCCAATTGCGATGATTAATCCTAATGACATTGAATCTATAGAAGTACTAAAAGACGCTGCTGCTACGGCAATTTACGGTAACCGTGGTTCAAACGGGGTGATTATCGTAACTACAAAATCTGCAAAGAGCAATAAAACTGGTATTACTGTCACCTATGACGGTGGGATGTCGAGGCTCCCCTACAAACAAAATGACGTTTACGTAGATACTAAAACCTGGTGGACAATGGTGGATAAAGCTTGGGCAAATACAGGCAATACGTCTTCATTCGAACCAAATAGAATTATCAACACGCAGTTTTTAGACGAAAAACCTCCTATGACACGGGAAGAAGCAATGGCCGTTAACACGGATCACTTGGGTGCTATGACACAAGATGCTGGATTTCACCAGGTAGGCCTTTCAGCTAATAAAGGATTTGAATCAGGAGGTGTCCTGTTTTCTTTAAATTATCGGGACGAAAAAGGACTGCTGCTAAATAACAATCTTAAGCGTTTAACAGGGCGTTTCAATTTTAACTTTTCCCCGATTAAGGCATTAAATATTGGCATTAATACCTCCATGTTATACCTTAAGAATTCCGGGGTGCAGTCCGGAAATGGAAAAGGTTTTGGAGGTTGGGGCAACTGGGTGGCTATGATGCCCTGGTTTAAACTATATGATCCAAATTCAGCAACGGGTTACTGGGCTGCTAATTCAGGTTTTAATGGTTTAGCCTTCGCCGATCCAAACCTAATCCGTAATGATACTGATGAATATCGCACGATCAGCAATGCTTATGCCGAGTTAAAATTACCGCTGGAAGGTTTAAAGTTAAGAAGCGAAGTCGGTATTGATTTGTTAATAAATAATGGTAGTTACTGGCGATCGGAACTACTGGATGCCAACGCTCCTTTCAACAATGAAGCAGCAGAAAGGTCCATTACACGTAAGGTCATCAACTATAACGCTTTCTTAAATTATGAGAAAACCTTTGGTAAAAATAGCTTTTTAGCCACCGCTGGTGCCGAAGCCGTACGTCAAAGCTCCTATACAAGATCTGTTGAAGGCTCGCAAGTATTCAGCACTTATCCTGAGCTTCGCAACCCATTGCAGTTAACGGATGGTGATGGTTATAAGGGGGGTGAGCAATATCTGATGGGTATGTTTGGTAGGCTAAATTATGTATACAACGGACGGTATATTCTTAGTGCCAGTGTTAGAAGAGACGGCCATTCCGTTTTAAATAAGAATAATCGTTGGGCAACATTTAGCTCATTAGGTGCTGGATGGATTATCACTGACGAAAAATTCTTTAATATTCCAGGAATTAGTATGCTTAAGTTACGAGGTAGTTATGGTACAACTGGTAATACTGGACTGAGTACGGAAATGGTACAGCTAAATTATGGACTTTCTTCTAACCGATATGGTGGAGCCTATTTACCGGGAGCAACCACAATCGGGCCAATTGGAAGTTCAAACTTGAAATGGGAAACTACCACCGGTACAGATATCGGGTTGGATTTTGGCTTTTTGAATGATCGAATTTCTGGATCCCTTGCCTACTATGTCAAAAAAGTATCAGATTTAATACTTCGCGGAAATGTGCCTATCTCCACAGGTTTCAACACCAATGCTGTTTGGGAAAACATTGGAGATCTTAAAAACTGGGGTTACGAACTTGACCTATCTTCTACCAACATCAATAAAAACAATTTTACCTGGAATACAGATTTCAATATTAGCTTCAATGACAATAAAATCATTAAATTAAATGAGTTCGAAAAGGGCAAGGGAGCTGAATCTTCACAAACCATCAGAAAAGAGGGTGAAAAACTTGATACTTGGTACCTTGCAAATTTTGTAGAGATTGACCCACAAAAGGGTATAGCAATGATCGACGAAAGAGATCAGGAAGTATGGAATACAGATTTCAAGACTGTCCCAACTGGAAAATTAATTCCCATGAATAAGGCCAACGTGGAAGCCAATAAAATGATTTTGAGTGGTAAAAGTGCGCTTCCAACATTTTTTGGAGGTATTACAAACCGGTTTTCGTACAAAAATCTGGATTTAACCATGCTACTAGTATATGCTGGCGGAGGTTATGAGTTAAACAGCAGATACAACCGGGGTAGAACTTTTAGTGCGGTATCTAATATAGCAAAAGTTGCTGGTAAGGTATGGGAAAAACCTGGTGATATTGCAGATCTTCCAGAGTTAAGATGGGGTAATAATTTCCCTTACGATAATGATGGCAATCCCTCCGCTTCTGGAACCAACTTCGAAACAGCCAACAATAATATCTTTTTTCAAAAAACTAATTATCTGCGCATAAGAAATATCCAGCTTGGTTTTAGACTTCCTGGCAAATACGTTTCAAAAGTAGGTATGCAGAATGTTCGTTTGTATGTGGGAGGAATGAACTTATACACCTTCACAAAATTCAACGGTTTGGATCCCGAAACCAATGAATCGTTGACAATCCCTCGGAATTTTAACTTTGGAATATCAATTACACCATGATAATCAGATAGCTAAGAATATCCGTTAAAACTGAATGATAACACAATTTGATATTTAAAAAGCCAATAATTGTTAAACGAGCCTAAGCGCTAAACAGTTACTGCCAAAATCATATATATATTATGAAAAAATCAATAATTTTGCCCGCCATCCTACTACTGGTCTTACCAAGTTTCTGGTCTTGCAATGAAGATAAGTTCTTTGAGATGGAGCGGCCTCAAGAAACCCAGTGGACTAATACCATCACCTTCGATCAGGGATTGTCAACTGCCTATTATGATCTCAATTATCGACTGCGAGCTATTCCGCAAATGATGGATTTCGCTGTTTCAGGAACTGCCCAATTATTACCAGGCACATCCACAGGAGCTGCCTGGAATGAAATGTACAACCGGCTTTTTAGTCAAAATCATGCGCATACGAATGATATGTGGTCTGCGCTATACAACGCAATCACCGTGTGTAACTTCGCCATCGAATTGGACGAAACCAGTGAAGGAAATGCCTTTAAGTTAGCAAAAAACAGCAGTGATTATAGGGACAACTATGTGCGCCAGATAGGCGAATATCGTTTCGTTAGAGCATATTCCTACTATCTGTTAGTTCGAACTTTCGGTGCACCTTATGACCAAAATGGGAACAATAATGAGGCCTATATCCCTTTCAAAACCAAAGTGCCTACCAACCGTGAAGAAATACTTGGCGAATCTCTCGGAAGCAATGAGGCCGTTTATAACCAAATTATTGATGATCTGATAGCGGCCAAAGAAATGCTTCCGATTGCCTATAATTCGGCCACAATGATACCCACTTATAGCTCAGGAAGGGCCACTAAATACGCTGCCGTTTCATTGCTAAGTAAGGTTTATTTCGTAATGGGCGAGTACGCCAAAGCTTTGGCGGAGTCCGATGTTGTTATAAATGCTGCTGAAACTAGCAAGTTATTCGCATTAGAAGAGCCTATTGGACCTTTTAACAAAATTGCGCCGAATGATATTCCAAAAGAAACAATTTTAGAATTCAATACAGGAGATCCAACTGTTTCAGGAGCGAGTATGTATTTATATTGGGCCTGGATATTCTCATTACAAGATCGTGATGCCGATGATTTTGGCAGAGGGGCCGGTATGAACAAATCAGGGGCCAATCAGTTTACGTTCAGTTACTGGGCCATAGACAAAATGGGATGGATGAATGACCCTCTTAATGGCGATTTTGAAGTATCCAAAGAGGCTAAAAACGATTTACGTTATACTCAGGTTTACTATCATCTGCTTCCTTACAAAGCTGGTGGAGATCCATTCCTATTTGAAACGCTAAGTCAGCACATTCAAGTAAACAAGCCACAAATTTATATTGATAAGTATAATCGTGGGGGGCCCGGAGACGGTCGGTATAGCAAATTCCCGTTAATAAGGTTGGCAGATGTTTATCTTGTTCGTGCCTGGCTTCGCTGGAATGCCGGTAACAGCGATGGAGCCGCCCAAGATTTAAATAAAGTTTGGAATCGCTCCAACCCTTCGATACCCAATAAATTCTCGGCCGCCAATGTAACTCATGACGCCATTTTTGCCGAATATCTAAAGGAAATGACTGGGGAAGGTTGGACGCTCGACTTTATGATGGCTACCCAAATGGATATACCAGCAGGGGACCGCAAAGGAGTTGCCGGAGTACCTGCTCCTTACAGTGACTGGAAATGGACTGTTCCAGCTGCTGAGAAAAGCCTCAATCCCGATTACCAGTAATATAAAGTATTTCCCCAAGCCAGAGTTTTGGAATTTGGGGAAATACTTTTCTAAAACCTCACCAGCAATTTGTCAGCATATACCTCACACTTCATTCGAATCCATTCACCTTACGAGTATATCAACTGAATAACCTTCCAAAGGATTACTAATAGAATACTCAATGTTAAATCCGGTTGCCTGATAATCGCAACAAGCATAATGCGCATAAACATTTGCAAGTTTTTTCGAAAGTATTGCTTCTGATAATAACCTATTCAGCAAATGTCCAAAATCCTAAAGATAAAGCCGCAGTCCGACAGAGTATCTACCGTTCCTAATGTCAATTTGTTTCCTGCTAATGGATCAAAAGGCAGCCCAGAAATTTACGTCATGGGCCACCGTAACCCTTTTAGTATATCAGTTGACCACAAAACTGGTTATTTGTATTGGGGAGAAGTAGGCCCTGATGCCGGTCTGGATAGCCTAAACCGTGGCTCAAAAGGATATGATGAGTTCAATCAGGCACGAAAGGCCAGTAATTTAGCATGGCCTTTTCTTATAGGAAATAACAAGCCTTATCGCCTGTATGATTTCAACACCGGCGTTTCAGAACCTGGGTTCGACCCTTTACTTCCCACCAACGAGTCCGTGAACATCCGGGGATATAAGCTTCTTCCTGCGGCACAGCCTTCCTTTATTTGGTATCCCACAGCCATTCCCGCCAATCTACAAAAGTCCTTAGCGATGGTAGAACAGCAATGGCCGGGCCGGTTTAGTATCTCGACAATATCAAAAACATTCCTTTTGCTTTCCCTTCCTATTTCGACGGAAAGCTATTTATTTACGACTGGATGCAAACTGGATGTTGATAGTGACTATGGACGCTCAGAAATGGAATAATTATGCCATAGAGGTAGGAGCAGAATTTGACTTTGTGGGTGAATTTTCAATTGAATCTAAAATGATAGAAGTGGAAACAACGGAGCTTCAACACCAAAAATTGCAACAAATACTCTCGGGATTGAGTAAACGCCAGCGGGAAGTAGTATACCTTAAGTTTTATCAGGAAATGGATTATCAACAAATTGCCACGATGATGTCCATTAACTATCAATCTGTCAGAAATTTAGTGCATAGCGCTATCAAAGATTTACAAACGGCCTGGTTGGCAAGTTAGAAAAAAATTATATTATTGCAGGATAAAATCAAATTCATGTACCATTTTATATTAGACCTATTTTATCATGAATTATATCAATTATACAGCCGAAGAATTAGTATTAGACGAATATTTCTGTAAATGGGTCAATGGAAAACTCCCCAAAGAAGATACCTTTTGGGAAACATGGATAGATAACAATCCGGACAAGGCGCCCATAGTAAGCCAGGCTAAATTTGTATTAAAGTCCCTGGAAATGGAGCATATTACCTTGGCCGACGACAAGCTGGAAGAGAAGGTTAGAGACATAATCGAGTCCAGAAATGGTAACAAATTCTTTTATAAACACTTATGGAAATATGCTTCAGCAGCTGTAATTCTGCTGAGTTTAGGACTATACTATATTGGATCGAAGACACCAGATACCCACTCCCCTTACGACCAGATGGTCAAGGCACAGCTGCATCCTGCTAAAGAAAAAGTAAATAACAGCAATAATCCCATGACCATTGGCCTAGGTGATGGATCTGTTATAACACTCCAACCCCATAGTAAAGTCAGTTATCCTGAAACATTTGCCGATGACAAACGGGAAGTATACCTCTCGGGCGAAGCGTTTTTTGATGTTGGGAAAAAAGCTAATCAACCATTTTTGATATATGCCAATGAAGTAGTGACAACGGTATTGGGAACCAGTTTTTCTATAAAAGCTTATGAAAAAGATGTAGATGTGGTGGTAAAGGTGGTTACCGGGCGGGTTACGGTACAATCCCGAAAGTCCGATTTAAAAAGCGAAACTTCCAGTCAGGAGGAAAGTTTAGAACTAGTTCCTAATCAAATGGCTATTTTTGACCGTGCTCCGGAAAAATTCAGAAGGAAACTCATTGACAATCCCGTAATTATTAAATCCTCCACGAAAGTGTCCAAAGATTTCAATTTTTCAAATACACCCTTATTAACGGTTTTTAAAACACTGGAAGAGGGGTATGGAATTACAATTATTTATGACTTCGAGACCTTAAAGAATTGTGCGATAACGGCTCCTCTAGGAAACGAAACATTTTATGAGAAACTGGATATTATCTGTAAAATTATAAAGGGGTCTTACCAGGTGGTGGATGCTCAAATCGTAATTAACAGTAAAGGTTGTAATGAATAGCCTCCCAGCAAAACTTTGGTGTTACCTCTATTCCAAAACTATGAAACGAACCCTATTTTCTTATTGGATTTTCCTTATTTTCTTTCTGGGTACCACCCCATCTCGTGCGCAAAAAACGATAAACGACCTGCCAGAGTTTCACCGGCGAGACGGCTTGCCAAATTTTTTCGAAAAAGTAAAGTCAGGGAAACCAGTGTCAATCGCTTATTTGGGAGGAAGTATTACAGAAGCCAGTAATGGTTGGCGAGACCTTACCTTTAACAAGTTTCAAAGTGACTATGCAAACACTGAGTTTACGCAAATAAATGCGGCCATTGGAGGTACAGGCTCTAACCTGGGCGTGTTCCGGCTGGAACGTGACGTGCTGCTCCATGATCCAGATCTGGTTTTTGTAGAATTTGCGGTAAATGACGGCAATGGTCCCGCAGCAGCCATTCATAAAAGTATGGAAGGCATTGTCCGAAAAATATGGAAACACAATCCCATGACCGACATCTGTTTTGTGTATACCATTGCCGAAAATGTAATCAAACCCTTACAAGAAGGCACGTACCAGATTTCGGCAGCAGCAATGGAGCAAATTGCGCAACACTATGGTATCCCTTCGATCCATATGGGCGTGGAAGTCATTCGTTTAATGGAACAAGGCAAACTGATTTTCACAGGGAACCCTGAAGAGCACCCTGACAAAATCGTTTTCACAAAGGACAGAACACACCCTTTGTCGGCATCCGGACATCCGATCTACGCGCAGGTAGTGGACCGAAATTTCGCAAAAATGAAAATCACCTCAGGAACAAAAAAACATCAATTAAAAAAGCCGTTTGACGACGATAATTGGGAAAATGCCCAGATGATTCCATTGACACAACTCAGCCGGAATGACCAATGGAGCGAGCTACCTCCCTCTAATGAATTCATTCAGAAATTCTCTAGAAGCATTTCAGTTCTGAGCAATGCCAATTCCCCAGGAGCCTCCTTTACCATCCAATTTAAGGGAAAAGTGCTAGGTGTATATGACTTAATTGGTCCACAATCTGGCATTGTGGAGGTGGTGGTGGATAACAAACCAGCTACGGAGATCACCCGCTTCGATGCCTATTGTAATTATTACCGACGAAATGCTTTTTTTATTAAAGATTTATCAGAGGGCCTTCATACCGTAACCTTTACGGTAACAGGAAAGGAATTTGACAAAGCGGCTATCCTAGCAAAACGAAATATTCCTTTCGAAGACCCTGAGAATTATCAAGTTAACAGCTGGCTTGTAAACAATGTCTTGCTGGTGGGGGACTGGATCAAATAGCCCTTCCGGTGCTTTCTTTTCCAGAAAAAAGACTATTTTAATCAGTAACCGTTATCCAAGAATAGTAAATGCCTACCTGTTGCATGAATCTTTGCAGTACCTTTGGGGCATGAATAAGTCTTTTTTATTTTTATTGGCTTTATATACCATTATCATCTCCAGCTTACCCTGCCAGGACGATATATTTAAGTCGTGGCATCAGCAATCGGACTTTGAGGTGGCTTTGGAAACGGCGCATAGTTCACAAAACGAAAGTATGGGACTGGATCTATGCTCCCCATTTTGTATCTGTTCTTGTTGCTCGGTACCTACCTCCACTGCACCGTTAACTGAATTACCCGCATTATTGCAAAAGCAAATCGATACCATACAATTATTTACCTACCAGTCTACTTTTACAAGTACTGATTTTTCTTTCATTTGGCAACCGCCCAAAAATAACGTGTAATCCTTTCTTTTTAGTTGGAGCCTACTTTCGCTATCAGTATTGCTAGCGAAGAGTGGTTGTTTTTTACATTCTATTTTTAGTACAAAAATGTTAGATAAAATAATTCATTTTTCAATCCACAATAAGCTTGTTATTGGAGTACTCACGCTTGCATTAATAATTTGGGGAACAGTATCACTGAGCACACTGCCTATTGATGCCGTACCAGACATTACCAATAACCAAGTTCAGGTAATCACCACCAGTCCGTCGTTGGCCGCACAGGAAGTGGAAAGGCTTATCACCTTCCCCGTGGAAATCGCCATGACCACCATTCCAAATACAACAGAAATAAGATCTATATCAAGGTTTGGACTTTCGGTGGTGACGGTCGTATTTAAAGATAACGTAGACGTATATTGGGCACGTCAGCAAGTTTCAGAACGTTTGCAGACGGCCGTAGACCAAATCCCAAAAAGTAGCGGCAGGCCCGAAATGGCTCCCGTAACTACCGGATTGGGCGAGATATACCAGTATTTACTCTATCCTAAAAAGGGTTTTGAAGACAAATATGATGCCATGGAGCTGCGTAGCATTCAGGATTGGATAGTAAGGCGGCAGCTTTTAGGAACCAAAGGAATTGCCGATGTGAGTAGTTTTGGAGGTTTTGTCAAACAATATGAGATAGCCATTGATCCTCAGAAACTTAAAAGCTTTAATATAGCCATCTCAGAAGTTTTTACTGCATTAGAAGACAATAATCAGAATACCGGTGGTGCCTATATAGACAAAAAACCAAATGCTTATTTCATACGAAGCGAAGGTTTAATTGGGAACTTGAAGGACATCGAAAAAATAATGGTAAAGCAAACCCCAGACGGTACGCCAGTCTTAATAGCTGACCTGGCCAAGGTACAACTGGGTCACGCCATTCGGTATGGAGCTATGACCCGAAACGATGAAGGTGAAGTCGTGGGTGGGTTAGTACTGATGCTGAAAGGTGCAAATTCCTCCGAGGTTATCAAAAATGTGAAGGAAAAAATTGACCAAATTGGAAAAACCTTACCAGAAGGAGTAGCCATCGAGCCCTACCTAGACCGGACCAAGCTGGTTAACAACGCTATTGGAACCGTTTCTACAAATCTTATAGAAGGTGCCTTAATCGTAATTTTTGTACTGGTATTACTACTAGGCAATTTGCGTGCAGGCCTCATTGTAGCATCCGTAATTCCATTAGCCATGCTGTTTGCGGTGTCAATGATGAAAGTTTTTGGGGTGTCCGGAAACCTGATGAGCCTAGGCGCAATTGATTTTGGCCTTATAGTCGACGGCGCAGTAATCATTGTGGAAGCCACCTTACACCATATCGTAGGGAAAGGCTATTCCCATAAACTATCGCAAAACGAAATGGATAAAGAGGTTTATGAATCTGCCAAGAAAATACGTAACTCAGCGGCATTTGGAGAAATCATTATCCTAATTGTTTATTTACCAATACTCGCTTTGGTGGGAATCGAAGGAAAAATGTTCCGTCCAATGGCGCAAACAGTTGCTTTTGCGATTTTGGGTGCTTTCATATTGTCCTTAACCTATGTTCCCATGATTTCGGCAGTATTTCTAAGTAAGAAAAATACCTTTAAACCGAATATATCAGATAAAATCATTGCCTTTTTGCACCGCCTATACTTACCGGCTTTAAAAAGAGCACTGAACCGCGGAAAAGTAATCCTATTAATCGCAACCTCTATGTTTGTAGTTTCTCTATGGATTTTTAGCAGAATGGGAGGAGAGTTTATCCCACAGCTAGATGAAGGTGACTTTGCGGTGGAAACAAGAGTAATGACAGGTAGTTCATTATCTCAAACGGTAGATGCGGTTCAGAATGCAGCTAAAATTTTGAAGGAAAACTACCCCGATGAGATCATAGAGGTGGTCGGTAAAATAGGATCCTCCGAAATCCCAACGGACCCCATGCCTATTGAGGCAGCAGATGTGATGGTGATCCTGTCTGAAAAATCCAAATGGACCAAAGCGTCGAGCCGCGAAGCGTTAGCAGCAAAGATGAAAGCTACTTTATCGGAATCAATGGCAGGTGTGACCTTTGGCTTCCAGCAACCTATCCAAATGCGATTTAATGAACTGATGACGGGTGTAAAACAAGATGTTGCCATTAAGATCTTTGGAGAAGATTTAGATATATTAGGAGAGCAAGCCCAAAAGATTGGCAAAATTGTTTCGTCCGTTCAAGGAGCAGAAGACTTATATGTGGAAACGGTCTCTGGCTTACCGCAAATCGTGGTGACTTTTGATCGGAAACGGCTGGCGCAACATGGCCTTTCCATTGGAGAAGCTAACCGAGCCTTAAACACGGCGTTCGCAGGGAGTTCGGCAGGTTTGGTATATGAAGGAGAAAGGCGGTACGACCTCGTAGTTCGCTTCGATAAGGTAGACAGGCGTTCTTTGGAGGATGTACAAAATTTGTTTGTAACTACTGCCCAAGGTAAACAAATTCCACTTTTACAGGTGGCCGAGGTAGCGATGAAGACCGGTATCAATCAAATTCAACGTGAAGACGCAAAGCGTAGAATCACCGTGGCTTTTAATGTGAGAGGCCGTGACGTGGAGAGTATTGTGGCTGAATTACAACTCAAAATTAAGGAGCAAGTAGTGCTTCCTGCTGGATATTATTTGAGTTTCGGAGGGCAATTTCAAAACCTGCAAGAAGCCAACCAAAGGCTTAGTATTGCCGTTCCGGCAGCACTACTTCTGATTTTTGTTTTACTCTTTTTTACTTTTCGTTCCTTAAAACAAAGTTTATTGATACTCACAGCCATTCCGCTTTCAGCTATTGGTGGCATCATAGCGTTATGGCTAAGAGATATGCCATTTAGTATCTCTGCGGGTATTGGTTTTATCGCTTTGTTTGGAGTAGCTGTATTAAACGGTATTGTATTAATTGGCGAATTCAATTTTTTACGAAAGCAGGGTTTAACCGATCTTCGTGAGATTATTTTCAAGGGAACAGAATCTCGCTTGAGACCTGTTATGATGACCGCTCTGGTGGCCTCCCTAGGTTTTTTACCCATGGCATTGTCTGGAAGTTCTGGAGCAGAGGTGCAACGACCATTAGCAACAGTGGTAATAGGGGGGCTCATTTCCGCTACCTTATTAACCTTATTTGTGCTGCCAGTCCTGTATTTATTAGTCGAACAGCGTTTTAATAGGTTGGCTCGCAAAAAAAATGGTATTATTCCAGTGCTAATACTATTCGCTTTATTTCTTCCTCTGGTTTCATCGGGCCAGGAATTGAAGGAAACTGGGGCCCGAACGCTTTCATTAGAGGAAGTCATTCAGGAAGCCTTAGCGCAAAACTTGGAAGTTAAAACAGGTTTGTATCAAATAGACTACCATAAAGCACTTGAAAAAACTGCCACTACCGTCCCCAAAACGGATTTTAGTTGGATGGGTGGCCAATATAATTCTTTGAGGTTCGACAATAGTTTTACAATTGATCAGAAAATCCCAAACCCCGCTGTCTCCAAAAGACGTGGAGAGTTATTGTCGCAACAGGTCACAGGTTATGAAACCAGACTAGCCATCACCAAGCAGGAGCTTATACGGGAAATAAAATCTGTTTATTACAAATGGCTGCAGCTGGATCGTCGGAATCAAATTCTGGCAGAAGAAATCCAGCGTGCCGAAGTGTTTGTAAAAGCTTCTAATCTGAGGTATAAAACGGGAGAAGGAATTTTGCTTGAAACGACCATAGCCAAAGCCTTACTTAGTAAAGTGCAAGCCAGTAGAATCGAAAACCAGTCTAATCGGCTCATCGAGCAACATAAGTTGCGGGTATTAATGAATAGTGACCAACTTGTAGTACCTGACCCCACCACTCCAATTAAAAAAGTGATTAATAGTCTTCAACTAGATAGTTCTTCTATTTCAGAGCACCCTTATATCGCCTTCCTACGCCAGCAGGAAACCATTGGTAAAAAGTTAACAGCGTTGGAAAAAACGAATCTTTTGCCTGAATTTAGTGTCGGTTATTTTAACCAATCTTTAATTGGAACACAAATTGGCCTAAGTTCTGAAACTTATGGTGCCTCAAAAAGATTTCAGGGGGTGCAGCTTGGGCTGGCCTTACCTATTTTCAACAAAACAGCCAAGGCCAAAATTGAGGCCGCAAGAATTCAAGAAAAAATTGCAGGGAATGAACTCCGACAAGGAATATTCCAACTTCAAGGAGCGTTCGATCAGGCTTTTCAACGCTATCAAAAGGCCCAAGAGAGTCTCGACTTGTATGAATCAAATTCCTTATCACTGGCAAACCAGCTTCGAAGTAACGGTTTAAAATCATACCAAAGTGGAGAAATTGGGTATCTGGAATATTCCCAATCCATAGGCCAAGCTTTGGAAATTGAAACCACCTACTGGGAGTTAATGGAGAGCTACAATCAATCCGTTATCCAAATCGAGTTCTTGCTGCATGAAAGCGAGGTAAAGTAATATTTTTTTGAATTAGATAAATAGACATAAAAATGAAAATCATACATATTCTTTTTTTAGCATTACTGGTGCTGAGTGGCTGTAATAAATCACAGGTTTCAGAAGTAGACACGAAGGAACAAGCGGAAAATCATGAATCGGAAGCGGGGGAAAATAGGGTAGAATTAACTGCTGAGCAATACAAAAATTCAAAAATAGAGCTCGGAGAGGTGACGCTTCGAAACCTTAGCAATGTAATTACGGCCACCGGAAAAATAGATATACCCCCTTCTAATTTGGTGAGTATTTCCGCGCCGCTTGGAGGATTTGTTCGGAAAACGGAACTATTGCAAGGTATGAAAGTGCGAAAAGGACAAGTTTTGGCGGTAATTGAAAACCCGGATTTTATTCCAATCCAACAGGAATATTTAGAAACTAAAATTGAGCTGGAATATGCTGAACTAGAATTTGAAAGACAAAAAGAGCTTAGCACTGAAAATGTTGGTTCACAAAAAATATTCCAACAAGCTACCTCCAAAGTAAAGACTTTAAAGGCACGATTAGCAGGACTAAAAGAGCGGATCAGAACCGCCGGAATTAACCTTGGAACGCTGGAAAAAGGAACAGTGGTAAACCATGCCAACATCATTTCGCCCATTAGTGGATCGGTTACGGTGGTAAATGTGAACCTTGGGATGTATGTTTCACCAACGGATGTCATGTTTGAAATTGTGGATACGGATCACTTGCATGTGGAGCTATCTGTATTTGAAAAAGACATTAGCCAAGTAAAAATTGGCCAAAGTGTTCGGTTTAAGGTCAATAATACCTTAGGAAAAGAAGGGCTTGCGAAAGTGTACTTGATCAATCCAAAAATTAATGAAGACCGTACCGTACGAGTACATTGTCATTTGGAGACCGACGATGCTACTTTATTGCCAGAGAACTATGTTAATGCAACCATTGAGCTGGGCATTAATTCGGTACCCTCCTTGCCCGACCAGGCGGTGGTTACTTTTGAAGGAAAGTCTTATGTTTTTGTGGAAAAAGAAAAAGAAGTGGAGAACGGAAAGACGCTATCTGTTTTCGAAATGATAGAAGTTCAACGAGGCGTTTCAGAGAATGGGTATACCGCCATAACACTTCCTGAAAATAGTACTGCTGCCCCATCGAAAATGGTGGTGAATGGAACTTATGATCTCTTGTCGAAACTCAAAAACTCGGAAGAAGAAGGTGGTGGCCATGGCCACTAATGAAGGCTGATGTTTTCATTAAAACCGCATCCCCCACGGTAGTTTTTATCTGTATTAAAATTACCCTGGGGGGTAAAACAAATCGCCTTTCTTTCCATTTGAAATGGTACCCTCCTAGTACCTAAGTCTTATATTTTTACAACTAAATGCGTTTAAAAAAGAGCGCTTTTAAACCCAATTGATAGGTTATAAAGTTACGGAAACAATCAATTTGGAATCCGTGTTATGGTAATTGATCGTACCATTCAGCGACTGGATAGCATATTTTAGAATGACATGACCGGATTGAGAGTTGACAAAGCTCTCCCCTTCATTACTATTAAAATAGGAATTTAATTTAAGAAGCATTTCGGGAGTCATACCCGACCCGTCATCCGAAACTTTCAGGATCAAATGATCCATCGTTTTCCATGATTCAATAAATATATGCCCATTGACAGTATTTTTGTTGGCATTGTCTAACAGGTTTCTAACAATACACTTTACCATTAAATGATTGGTTTGGAACACAAGATCTGGGTCTATCGCCACGGTTAATAAATTATTGTTGTCGACTAAAATTTCACGATAAGCCCCAACAACTTCCTGTACCACCGAATCAATATTGATTATTTCCGTTACCGTATTTCCATCGTGGTTTTGTGAAGATAACCAGGACATAAGCTCTTCTGTAAAATAATGCATCTCTTTGGTGGAGTTGGAAAGCTTACTTACCGCTAGTTTGGCATCCTTGGAAGGCATCGTTTCCCAGTTCCGAACGAGCATATTTGCGATTTTATACAAATACTTTAAAGGCGACCTTAGGTCATGTACTAGTATGGAAAATATATACTGCTTTTCTAAAAGTAAATTTTGAATGTTTAATTTAGAAGTATTGAGTTCAACGTTTGAGACTTTTAAGTTTTTGTATAATGCTTCCAGTTCAGTAACCCTTTCCTTCACCATTATCTCTAACTGCTGGTTGGTTCTTTTAAGTGCCATTTGCCGACGATTGGCTATTCCCCAAACCACTAATATAAATAGGATTGCCAGTAAAGAATAGAAATACTTACTTTGATACCATGCGGGAAGAATCGTAAAGTGGACGCTGTTATAGGTATACTCAGGCACTTGAGAGGTGTGTTTGATCATCCTAATAAGTAATGAGTAATCCCCCGGAGAATAAAAACGAACATTAATCATACCATCCGTTATCGGCTCCCATTCGTCTGCCTTTCCCTCAAACATATACTCCATATGCAAATTTTGCCTATGACCATAAAAGGGTGTTGTGATATAAAATGTCAGGTTGTCATAATCCGATCTAAATTCTAATTTGCCTTTTGGAAAGGACATCAGGTGATTATTTACTTTGATTTGGTCGACGATGATCGAGTCCGCAGGGAAGATAAAATCGACGGCCTGGGTATTCACGCGTACAATTCCTTTTAGGGAAGGAAAGAACAGTTCATTTTGATTATTTTTAACGGCACATGGATTACATCCACCATTAAATTCATAGCCCACAATTCCATCGAGCCGGTCAAAAGAATAATAGTTTACAGGGAGTTTCCTATCTTTCAAATGATTCAATATTTGTTGTCTAGGAATCACAAATAGGCCATTGTTGGAAGTGATCCAAAGTCGATCGCTTTTATCCAGAATGAAACAATGGGCATACAATAGGTTTTGTTTTGAATCTTGGGGCAGCCGGATAAGCGAATTCTTATTGCGAAACAAAAAGGGGCCATCTCCGTAAGTGGCGCAAAATATATTTTTATCCGGATCCTCAAATAAGGACCGAACATTTAAAGCAGTTTTTGATTGGTAGTAGATTAATTTATGAGTTTGAATATCAAAATTGTACAAACCTTTAGTAGACCCTATTAATAATTGCTGATCGGATAAAAGGAAACATTGGAAACTTCCTTGGAGGAATGTTTTATTTTTTGAATTAGTAACGTCAAAAAGAACATGAATCCCTTTATTGTCCATATAACCAATTTGCATTTGGGTAATAAAGTAGAACTTTTCAGAATCTGTTGGATCCTGAATCATAGCAATCAACGTATTTTTAAATTTTCCTATTACTTCTGCTTCTGTAAACTTATTGGTCTTATATAAAATAGACCCGCCATCTTGATCTCTGTGCGAGTAGTATATAAACTCCTGATTGTCTTTGAAAAGGAAGAACCTTTCGAACCCATTAATGTGGGTAAATTTTTGAGAACTAAGGTTATATTTAAATTCATTGGTAATCAATTCTTTATCCTTTAATAAAAGCGCATAGGTGTTCATATGTGTTATAGAACTATTCTCTTTATATACTATGGTTTCTATTGTTTTGGGATACAACAAGAACAACCCATCCGTATCCGTTCCAATGGCATATATTTTTCCATTGAACATTTTATTGATTGATCTTATATTATTACAGGGCAAATCTTTTATAATTAGCCGCTTGGTGAGGTGCAATTTTTGATCTAAGTTTATCTCATACAAATTGTTATTATTGATAATGTAATTATCGTATTGCTTAAAAAAGAGTAAATTTTCATGGTTGTCAAACGTAATGTCGGTTTGTACCATTTCATCATTTAGTATTTTACCGTTAAGCATAAAATAGGCCTCCCCTCGCCTATTTAACAAGCAAAGTGTATCGCCAAATTGCAAAAGTTTACTATCCTGCAGTCTATTATCATCCAGAAAGATTGATTGCTTATTTTTTACGTATAGCAAATACTCCCTTTTATTTTGGGGATCTGAGTAATAAAGATAGCTGCTGGAATCAGAACATTCCGCGGCCATACTTAAATTACATTGGTCTAGTTTCTTAGGATCCTTTAAAGGCGAATCTTTTAGATTATAGGTAATCAAATTAGCCGTATAGAAAGCAGGAAGGTTTCTAATGCTGCCCTGTTCTTTTTCCTTCGGGAAAAAATCCAGCGGGTTTTCTCCTTGTATAAAAATTTTAGCCGATTCATCCTGAAATGCAACCGTTTTCTCTTGGGTTAAACCGATCCAAAGAATCCTGTCGGAGGACATTTGGGGAAGCTGTTTTGAATTAATTAGAATAAACTTAGTACCATCAAACCTAGTAACTCCAGCCTGTGTAGCGAACCAGATATAACCATACTTGTCCTGAACTAACTCAGTAACGGAATTTTGGGTTAACCCATTTTCGCTATTGTATTGTTTGGAACAGTACTCTTGTGAAATGCAGCGGTTTGATACGAACAGACTGAATATAACGAGGAAGAATATTGGTTTGGGCATGGATAAATTCAATTTTAAACCCGAATTTATTCTAACCAAATTACAGAATTGGTATTCACTAATAAGGGGCAATTTGATTAAGAACTAGTATTATAAAACAAGTAAAGGGTCGTCAAACAAAGATAAAATAAATATTAAGATTATTTTTGGTGAAGGTGTAGGTTACAACAAACGAAAAAATATAAATTGCATCCATAATACTAACCCCCTCAGAAAATTTAGGCGTAAAAAATATCTTTTTGACTTACTCGGTATCCTTATAAAAATAGCAAAGAAAAGATAACAACCCTAACAAGTTCCAGCTATCTACCTGAAATTCAAAATGATAAATCTTAGAAAACCTATGACTGCTGTCGTCTGTAATTAGGGTAGTACCCAATAATTTTCTTAGGATAGTATTCAACCCTATAAAATTCACTAAATAAATATTATTCCATAATGCGATTTTTATTAGTAGATGATCATTCTATTGTTCGTTTCGGATTAAAACTATTATTACAAGAGTCATTTCCTATTTCTGTTTTGGAAGAGGCCACTAATTATACGACTTCCATCAAAAAATTAAAGGAAAACGAGTATGATTTAATTATTCTGGACATTACCCTTCCGAACACGGACACCTTTCAGCTCATTGATCGTATTTTTGATTTTAACCCCAATAATAAAATTTTACTTTTTTCAATGGTGTCAGAATACACCATTATCAAACGTTTTATTAAAAAGGGGGTTAGAGGCTTTGTAAGTAAAAACGTGGAAGACGATGAAATTTTAAAAGCCGTTAAAACCACACTCGATGGTAAGCGTTATATTGATAGCGATATAATGGATGCCATGATTAATGATAATAACTTCAACTTTGAAGGACATCCTTTTAGATTGCTATCGGAGAGAGAACTTCAAATTACAACTCACTTATTGGAGGGGCAAAGTATTACTTCTATTGCCTCCTTATTAAATATTCAACCTTCTACAGTCGGGACGCACAAGGCAAAGATTATGTCTAAACTCGGTGTTTCAAATATTATACAACTGGTAGAGCTCTCTAAATCATATTCTTCGGATTAAACACCCTTTCCAAAAAGATTATATTGGATTTTAAATCCTGTTTAAATGACACCTACGAGTGGCTTCGCTTTTCCGGTAGGTTTGCCGAAGATAATTGTGAAGATACGTACGCTAACACCAGTTCATACAGGAGAAAGGACTGTGAGCGTAAAGTATTTCCAGGAGGGATAGATATATTTTTACACTCAACATTTAACAAAATTAATAAATATTGCTATTCGGAATAATAGCATTAGACAGAGTGCTTTCCGTTCACACCAGATTTGCAAGATTACATTAAATAGTTTGGAGAGGGCCCTTCTTGCGAAAGGTTCCTTCTCTATGCCTCCGCTATTAGTAGATCAGTTACAATACCACTTCAAATAACTTCGCAGCTTAGTAGAGAATAGGATCGGGTTCGCCAGAACCCATTTATAAATCCCACCTGCCCACTATTACCCTTAAAATGCCCTCATTACCAAGAATTGTTCTTTTTCAAATTTTTAGGGGTTACGCCAGCTTCTTACAATTTTAAAGCTCAGTCAAGAATGAAGGGAAACAAATTGACGCCCTTACTAAATTCCCCACAAAACCAGCTAGTAACTGTACTACGTATACTGGCTACATCATGCCCTGCAAATAGAATATTGTCCAGCTGATTTTAGAATTTCAACTCCGGAATTTCAATGATTGGCTAAGGGATCAGCTTTTTAAAAGGCTAAGCTTTGTTTTCAGAATAACCTATTTCGAGTGCGTAATTACGACGAATAGAACTTCTTCGAATTGACTTGTAGGTATATTTTCGAATATAAAAGAAATAATTACAATAACCAACAAATAAGTTATCTGAACAACAAAAATTTTCAATCATTCCCTTTTAATTATGAGTAAAAAGCTCCCAAATCTATTAAGAACGTTTTCAGTTGCTTTCCTGCTACTGATGACACATTTTGCCAATGGGCAAATAACTTATCCCACACCCGCTGCCCCAGTGAGCAGAGGGCTTGAGTCTAGCCTGCTGACTATTAAGGTGGTCTTGCCCGCTACAGGTACCGATATTCGATTAAAAGTAGACCTAGGTGCTACCAATAATCCTGGTAGAATAGAATACGTTGCTAATTCGGTCAATAAAGTATCTGGAATTCTTACGATTAAAGAATTTGACGTTACAACGGATAAAACAAAACCTGTTTTTGAAATTTGCAACGGAAGTGCAGGTGCTTCTATTGAGTTTACCATTTTACGGAAAGCTAATTGTGGAACGGCATCGGCCACTAAAGACTTTGTAACCCTATCGGGTACGGGTATCACCACAATTGTAGAAAATGCTGTGGATGTAAACACCTATAATCTACTGGCACCAGCATTAACCTTAATAGGACCCGAAACAATTGCGAATGCAAGCTTGGGAAGTACGCACACAAGAACTTTAAAGATAAAGCAGGGTGGTAATGGCTGTGCCGAAAAAATTCAGTTTTGGATCAAAAATACTCCAGGCTCAATACAAATAAACTCCTTAGCAATAACGGCTGCGATCCCGGTTCTTTCTGGTGGTAGTATCCCATTAACTTCGGTTTATACCAATGGCGACAGTACGTTATATGAAATATCGGCGGGTAACTTCCCTGGTGGTGATAATCGGTTTTGTAGTGGCGAAGAAATAACCCTTACCGAGAATATAACCATTCTTAAATGTGGGGCTACTAGCAACTATGGTACTGCCTGGGGAGATTTCGCAAGCAATACCTGTGAAAGCAAGACTACAACAGGTAATATTACCATGGCTAACAATGTGCCAACACTAACCACCAAAGTGGATAATTATGACTATGATTATTGTTTTAGAGGGGACGAAAAGACGCAAATTGTAAAAATTACAAATTCTGGGCTGGGTGCTGCAATTAATGTAAAATTGGACGTGGGAAGTTTCTATAAGAATAATTACACAGGTAGAGTCTTACTGGATACTGGTAAAGTATGGAATATACGTAATTCAACTAATACAATTATTGGTCAAGTAAGCTCCTTTACAGATACACAATTAACGAGTTCTGATCAGTCGTTGCGTAAAGATGCCAATTGCGGCCTGAATACCAATGCTGTGAGTGCAACCACGGCCATTTTGGGAAATATAAGCATACCTGCTGGTGATTATATCACGGTGGAAGTAGCAACCGTGGCTACCAATTTGAGCTGTGAAGAATACTGTTACCCCTCTATTGGCTGGCTGGCGTTTTATTCATTTGTCAATTACCAAAATGAATGCGGTACAGCAAGTTATTCTTCCAACCTGGCTGAACATACATCGAATCGCCATAATATTTTAAATTTCACTCCAGAACTGCCGACTGATATTTTGCCTAATGAACCTTTTGAATTGTTACTAAATACGGCACGGTTTAAGAATCTTAGTAATCCAAACGGTGGAGGGACCACTTATTTAAAACTTTCATTGGCTGGAACGAGTATTATTCCTAATGCCACCAGCATTATCTTCCATGGAACTACTTACCCGGTTACTTTTGCGAACGACACAGTAACTATTGGGCCTTTTCAAGAACAAATAGATTTTTCGGGAGGGGATTTAAAAATACCTTTGATAGCAAGCTGTGGAACGGGTGGCCCTCAAAATATGAAGCTATTTTTCCTTAAAAAGTACTCTGATTGCTCACCAGCAATTAAAATGACTTGTCTGGATTTTTCAACCACGCTTCATTGCCCAGGTTGCGGCCCTAAAGGGGGAGCAACTCCTAGAAAGTTTACTTTGAAACGTATCAACTACGGCTTACCTGATAATGACAACAACCATATTGCCGATGCCACTGGTACGGTTGACCTTTCTTTGATCTCAGACCACCATTCTGTGAACGGCGATACTTTGCAAGGTACCTGGAATATCAATGTGAATAACAATGTAGATATAGCTGACGTTAATTACAATAAACTTTTCAAATACGTTTATGTAGATTTCAATTTAGGAGGTAGTGCATTAGGCCAAGATGGAACCCTTTCGCCTGTACCTGGCCCTGCCCAAGTCGAAATATACCCCGCAGGCGTCTCAACGCCTATTACATGCACGGTGCCCTACGTTCTGGATGGCGTTATTGCACACTATGAAATTGGACCCAACTGTAGAACTTCTGACTGGCAGAATCTGGATAGCTTGGTGGTAAAAGCCAAATATACCGTGAATCACGCAAATGGTACCGTTGTTAGTCAACAAACCGCTTCGGGCTATTCTACTTTTATAACCCAAAATGAGGTATATGCCACCTATACTGCCAAAAGCGGAGCCTCAAGCGCCCCGATTGATGGAGAGACTTATACTTGTGATCATTTTAATGATTATAGTCAAATTAGCAAAATTTGGCTGTCTCCATATATTGCTTCTAATCAAAATATTAATGCCTGCAGTAATGAGATTTTAGTCTACCTGCGCCAGTATGTTCGTTTTCAAGAAGGTCCAAATGTTTTCCCATACGAAGTTCGTATATTTAATACCTACGATGAAGCAATCATTCAATTGCCGCCAGGCTTTAATATAAGACCCGGATCCATAAAAGTAACACAACGGAATATAGGTACTGGTGCTACTTATACGGGCGCAACTGCGAGTCAGGTGGGTGATATAGCCACTATATCTGGCCTTAAAAATGCTTTTGCTCAGTTTGGCGGCCCCTTACCGGATCCAGACGAAAACCCACAATTATATATTTCGTTTAGTGTAGACCCTACCTGTGAAGCGGTAAACGGGAGCTATTTAGGAAGTGTTACTGGTAAACTAATTGGGAATGGTGTGAACACACCAGCATCTATCTATGATACCTATGAATATAAACAAACCCCTGCCTATCTTGTTCGCTTACCGCAGCCTAAGCTGAGTGGCGGAGGAACGGTAGTGAGTACACAAGCCAATGGTGAATGGAGCGTAGTACTTCAAAATGAAGACAACGGCGTGGATGCAGCAAATAGCTACTTTTATATTTCTCCTATTAACGGCCTAACAGACATCGTGCTCAAAGAAGGAACTACGGTGCTTACTGCGGATGGAAATGGGTTTTATTATTTAGGGGATTTGACGGCTAGTGCTACACGTAACTTTACGATCACAGCCAACACCTCACAATGTAGCACTAGTGACTTGACCCTTAACTATGGATGGGGATGTAACGGATACCCTTCTACCTTTGCGGCACAATCGTGTACAAAATCGGTAAAGCTTATCCTTCAAAACGACATTAGCCAAATACAGTTAACGGTTGAAAAGCAGCCCACACCCACTACTGCGCTATGTTCAGAGGATAATGTGATCTATAAAATGAGTTCCTCACAAGCGGGTTATGTAAATAATCCAGAGTTTGGAATCATTCCCCCGGTTGGTCTGACCATCAAAAAAACAGAAATAGAATATCCTGCTGAAAGTGGTACTTGGCAAACAGTAACCCCTTCTCAGGCTGGAGGTATATGGAGTGTAATGGGTGAGTCACACACGGCAATGTCTGATAAAGGTTTACCTGGAACCATTGATAACTTGGGTGTAAATGAGCGAGCTGTCAAGCTACGTATTACCTACGAAACCAGTTGTGGTTTTGTGAGCGGGAGTAAGCTGGCCGTCACCCAAAAAGGTGATAGACCTTGTGGTGGACAATTGAGTAGCCAAAATGGGTATAACAATATTGTAAGGACAGACCCTATCAATATTACTGGTGTTCAACCAAATGGCAGTATGACCCTTAGTATGTCCTATAATAACACTGTTTTGAACTGTGGTAATACCTCCACTCTAAGTGCAACTATCACGCCAGTTGGCACAACCACTTTGGCAACCGATACAGTGAGTGTCAACTTGCCTGTTGGGTTATTATACCAAGGTAATTTGAACTCCACCAATGTAACCATGGCCGCAGGATATCCAAAAACCAATGCGGCAGGTACCATTTTAAAACTGGTGCTTCCGGCTGGGATTACTACTGGGAATAATATCATGTATGCTTTCGATATTAAAGCAGACCCCACTATCAATTGCGCTGATTATGCTGTATTGAGTGAAGTGATTAGAACTACAGATCCCTTAAAATGCGGTGAAAATGTCTGCCAGAATGGAGCTCAGTTAGTAATAGGTTCTTCCGAAAATGCTATTAGTGTTAAAAGGCCTGAAATTTCAATTACCACGCTGACTTTAGATCAAGGTTCTTTTGGAAATTCGTCGGATCTTAAACTGACCGTTTTACTTGCGAATGCTTCAACAACCTTAGCAGCCCCAGCGAACTCATTGAAGGTAGATTTTTACTGTGGTACATCTGCAACGCCATTTGCTAGTCAGAACTTTACTAAAGTAGTGGGTGTATCGGCTTCGGAGAGCGAAACATTTACGGTCCCAAATAATGCCAGCTGTACTAATGGTCAAATGATAACGGCAAAGATTACGCCCTCTGCGAGCTCGTGTCTATGTACGGAAGCCATTACAACGATCAATACTCCACTTCCGGTAAGCCTTATTAAGTTCGAAGCTCAGGCAGTTGAAAGGGATATAAAACTGAACTGGACTGTCGCCAATGAAGTTAATTTCTCTCATTACGAAGTACTGAAAAGTATCGATGGTATAAATGAGTTTGTCTCTCTTGGCAGAGTGTCGGCACAAGGTAGTTCGTTCTATAACTTTGTTGATAATAACCCATTACAGGGCAATAACTATTACCAGTTAAAAATGATTGATCTAGATCGATCGTTTAAACTGTCTCGAATTATACAGGTAAACTTTACAGAAGGGGCATCGTATACTTTTGTTGAAAATCCAGTAGTTGGTCATTCATTTATGATAAACACCAACATGAAGAATCCCATTTTCGAATTATTAGATAAAAATGGAACTACTCATCAAATACAGGTGGATACGATTGGCAACAATCAATACCAAGCCAAATTGCAGGAGACAATACCAGGTATCTATCTCCTAAGGATATTCAATAATACGTTCTCAGAAGTGAAAAAAATAGTGATTACTAAATAAATGTAAGCAGTGATGCGCTTTACTTTAAGTAGTAATTGCTCATCATTCATTTACTTTTTATCTCCCGTTGATAGCTGACTACCTTTTATAGATAGTCACTTTCCAACGGGAGTTTTTTATTTCATGTTAATATTTCCACTCGCAAGTATTCTATAAAATAGGGTGCCAAGACGAAAAAGGGCAATTTAGAGCTAGTGCCTCTGGCCAGAAAGGTTAAAAAAGTGGCTGCATAATGGACCTTCTCAGGACTTTTTTAGTAAGCAGTGCGTTTTCGGCTTTTAAATACTTTCTGAAATCGATCTTCAAGCTTATTGCTGGTTTCGTTTTTTTGATAACAAAAGGGTACCTGCAAAACTAGTCTTTAAGAGATTTTAATGGCCATAAACCGAATTAGCCATTTCTACCTTGCAATCTGAGTATAAATTTACTCATTTCTGTGTACTCCTTTTTAACTAGGATCTGCTTATCTAAGGCGTATAGTTAGGGAATAAAGCCCTAGCATATACAGCAGGGTTCGTCCAAACTAAGGTATATTATTCGGGACAAAATGTTATTAAAGGAGTACCGAATACGCTCCATAATTGATTTTGTGGGTGCGGGAGTCCAACCATCAGATCCGTAGCTTTTTTTTGATAATCAATCAATTAACCATCTAGAAGGTCTGAAACCTGTCACATTCTGGGCGTACTCGCTCGTATATTTCCCAAAATCACTGCAGAGAAATGGAAAGTAGATACCCGTTACAGAATCACTCCCAGTATAGGAGTTAAGGAAGTAAATTTGAAAGTACATAATTGCCCCTATTAAGTTGAAATAAAGGAAACCGTACGCTACTTCTTTATTTGGCATGACTTTAATCTATTTGAAAAATGAGGATTATCTAAAAACCAAATTTTTCATTTATGGAGCTTCTAGAAGAAGAGGAACGTCCACCGGTGCAAGCAAGCTATGAAGGCATGGGGGCAATATGCACCAATGAGGGTGTATTTTATCGAGTGTGGGCTCCGCATGCAGAAATGGTCTCTGTGTCGGGCGATTTTAACGAGTGGCAGCAGCCGGGCCAAGAACTCTCCAGCGAAGGGAATGGTATGTGGGCTGGTTTGGTTTCCGAGTCAAAGGAAGGAGACGAATATAAGTTTGTACTTAAAACGGCTTCTGGGGAGCTCATGAGAAATGACCCTTATGCCTTAAAAGTCACCAATTCCTCTGGTAATAGCGTTGTTTACAACCACCATGCTTTCGATTGGGAAGATACTTCTTTTGAAATACCGTCCTGGCAACAGCTGGTAATTTATGAACTTCACGTGGGAACTTTTCATGTTACCGAGCAGGACCAAGTAGGTACTTTTTATACCGCCATTGAAAAAATTCCTTACCTGCAACAAATGGGGTTCAATGCGGTGGAGCTGATGCCCTGCAGTGAATTTCCAGGTTCTCGTTCGTGGGGATATAACCCGTCTAACCCTTTTGCTATCGAATCTGATTATGGCGGCCCGGATGGATTAAAAGCCTTTATCAAAGCGGCGCATCAGGCAGGTATTGCCGTGATATTAGATGTGGTCTACAACCATTTCGGACCTTCGGATCTGGACCTTTGGCAGTTTGATGGATGGAGCGAGAACGAGGGCGGTGGGATATATTTTTATAACGATTGGAAATCAAAAACACCTTGGGGAAATACCCGTCCGGATTATGGCCGTAATGAAGTGCGCCACTATATCCATGACAACGCCATGATGTGGCTCAGAGACTACCGTGCGGATGGATTAAGAATGGATATGGTTCCTTATATAAGAAACGTGAATGCGGATGGTAACCCGGGGAATGATATCCCTGAAGGAATGAGCTTAATGCAATGGATTAATGCGGACATCAAACACCAGTTTCCTAACCGCCTTACCATTGCAGAAGACATGCACTCTCTTGACTTTATCACACGTTCTACCGAAGACGGTGGATTGGGATATGGTTCCCAGTGGGATGCCAAGTTTGTACATAGTATTCGGGAGGCCATTGTAGCGGGCGATGATGAGTCTCGTAATCTGGACGAGGTCGTTGGGGCCATTTTGCATAGCTATAATGGAGATGCTTTTCAAAGAATTATTTATACAGAATCGCACGATGAAGTAGCCAATGGACAAGCCCGAGTGGCAGAAGAGATCGCTCATGGCGATGTCAATAATTGGTACTCCAAAAAAAGAGCTGCTGTGGGTGTTGCGTTAGTGATGACCTCACCAGGTATTCCTATGCTTTTTCAAGGGCAACCGCTGCTAGAAGATAAGTGGTTTTCTGATACAGACCCTATCGACTGGTCCAGACTGGAAACCTTTTCTGGATTTGTAAACTTGCATCGCGATTTGATCCACATGCGTAGAAACTGGTTTGGGGTTACGGCAGGGCTCCAAGGTCATCATACGCAAATTTTGCGCTGTGACCATGAGAGAAAAGTTCTGGCATTTCACCGATTTGACCAGGGTGGCCCCAAGGATAGCGTGGTCGTATTGATAAACCTATCCCATGAGACTTATTATGATTATAAGATCGGGATGCCCTCAGAAGGCCTTTGGCACTTGAGATTAAATAGCGATAACCAGCACTATGATCCAGAATTTTCGGGACAGGGAATGGACGATGTAGACACCATGGACGGAGAAATGGATGGGTGTTCAGTACACGCTGCATTTCTGATTCCTGCCTATACCGTTATGCTATTTTCTCAAGAATAAGCCTCACTATCCTTGCCAAAAGCAATACCAAAAACCACTACTCGTTTCACTATATTCGAGGAGTGGTTTTGGTTAATCTTTCATGAAAAGGTAGGGCGGTGTTAAACTATTTATTACCATTCAAATAAAATTCGAATTGATGAATTTTGAAAAGCATAAGGAACGTATAGCCCTATTAGGTGGCGGCCCCAGTGCCTTGTTTATTTATAAACGGTTTGTAGAAACTGGTCGCACAGATATAGAAATTCATATCCATGAAAGTAAGCAACTCTTAGGAGCAGGAATGCCCTATAGCTTTGATGGAGCCAATAGCGAACATATCACCAATGTTTCAGGCAATGAAGTGCCTGAAATTGTCACCTCCATCCAGCAGTGGATACAAACTGTTCCACAGGGAATTTTGAATGGTTTTGAGATCGATAAAAAACGGTTTAATGATTATAAAGTACTGCCAAGACTCCTGTTCGGACAGTACCTATCGGAGCAGTTTTCTTTATTACTTGAAAAAGCGGAGAAGTTGGGGCTCAAAACAATTGTGCATTTGTCAAGCAAGGTAGCAGACATTGTCGATCAGCCGGGTCGCAATATAGTCCAAGTTCAGATTGAAGGCGGAGAACTGCATGATTATGAGCGGGTAATCGTGTGCACGGGACATAATTGGCCCAGCAAAAAGGAAGGAAAGGTTCCCGGTTATTTTGACTCTCCTTATCCGCCCTCCAAACTTAAGAGGACGATGAACCATGCAGTGGCTATCCGTGGCTCCTCTTTGACCGCAATTGATGCCGTTCGAACCCTAGCCAGATGTAATGGGCATTTTGAAAAGAGCGAGGACGGAAAAATTGCCTACACACACCATATTGGTTCCGAAGATTTCAGGATGGTGATGCATACCCGCAGTGGCATGCTTCCAGCGATCCGTTTCCATTTGGAAGACCCATTATTATCCACGGAATCCTTGCTTACCAAGCAACAGCTCGCAGCGCACATGGCGAGTAATGAAGGTTTTGTTTCCTTGGATTATATTTTTGAAAAAGGTTTTAAAGACCTCATTAAGGACAAAGACCCTACACTTTATGGATTCATCCAGGAAATGAAGATGGAAGAATTTGTGGGGCTAATGATGGATCGTAGAGAAAAAGTGGAACCCTTTACACTCTTTCGAGCGGAATACCTTCAAGCGGAGCAATCCATTAAAAAACAGGAGTCTATTCATTGGAAGGAGGTGCTGGCCATACTCAGCTTTGTGATGAACTATCCCGCAAAATACCTTTCAGCTGAAGATATGATACGGATGCAAAATATGCTTTTGCCTTTGATATCCATTGTGATCGCATTTGTGCCCCAAGGTTCCGCCCAGGAACTGCTGGCGTTACAGGAGGCAGGCAAACTTGAGATCGTAACGGTAGATGCCGATAGTCAAGTGGTGCCGCAGGAAAACGGGGGAATTATTTATCATTATACGGAGGAACAGGGCGCTTATCAGGAGGTTTATTTTAGCACATTTGTGGACTGCATTGGTCAACCTCATTTGAACCTAGAAGATTTACCTTTTAAAGGTTTAATCGAAAATAAAACAGTAAGCCCGGGTAGAATCAGGTTTCGGTCGGAGGAGCAAGCAAAAGCCATGCTGGAAAAGGAACCCGAAAGAATGGAGCAGGACATAGACGGCACCTATTATCTCAAAGTCTCTGGCATTACGATTAATGATAATTTCCAGGTGATTGGCAGTAATGCCCTGGCCAACAAACGTATTTATATGATGGCAGTACCCTATATGGGTGGGTACAACCCCGACTATTCGGGATTGGATTTTTGCGAACAGGCTTCTGCTAGTATTGTGGATCATATTTGCCATTCCTAAGACTTTCAACCAGGCACCATCAGGACCATAGAGCTGGATTCAGATAACAGGTCTATACCAAAAAAGCCATTTGCATTAAAAGAACATTTTAATGCAAATGGGACAGGTACTATTCCTTTCCAACCAGTCTCTACTATCCATTCCCGGGATTAGAGTTCAATTTCTTACAAAAAAAGGAGCACTTATTAAATCGCTAAAATGGTGTGACTTCCAATTGGGGATATGCTTCCTTTCAATGGAGTGAATAGCAAATTCGGGAATAGGTACATGGGAGTAATAACATTCCATGTTCTGGCAGAAAGTCTTATTCATGTGTATTAATAAATCAAAGTAATACGCCATAAGAAATCATCCAGATTTAGAAGATAATATGCTAAAAAAATAATGGATAGGAACGATTATGAAGAAAGAGAAATGCGGGTAGCACAGGATTAGGAGTCTTTAATTTTGACCAAATACACGCTTCAAACTACCTTACCGACGAGCGTATACTGTTCGTTGAATTCCACAAATCCCAAACCCAAATAGGATTAAACAGAGTAGGAATTCCCATTCTGGGGAGTAGCATAAATATAAAATTAAGAGTAAGGATTCGAATCAGGCAGACTTGGCAAATGGAATAATATTTGAATACCTAACACAAACATCAATCCTAAATTCACAATAAACTATGAATTCCACAACATTAGAAAATAACCCCTTAACGTCCACGGAAGCGTGTTTACCAAAAAACCTTTTATGCTTTTCCCACCTGCGCTGGGATTTCGTTTACCAGCGCCCACAGCACCTCCTGAGCAGATTTAGCAAGGTAGCTGCGGTCTATTTTTTAGAAGAACCTGTACTTATCGATACCGATAAATCCTATTTAGCGGTATCGAAAAGAGAAGATAACCTATGGGTATGTATACCGCATATACCCTCAGGTTTGGAGCACCATCAGATCATATCAGAATTAACGCAGCTATTGGATTTTTTCTTTTTAGGAAGAAACCCAGCCGACTTTACATTTTGGTACTATACCCCGATGGCACTTGAATTCTCACAACACATCACGGCTGGGCTTACCGTTTACGATTGTATGGATGAACTTGCTGCTTTTAAATTTGCACCCGACGCTCTAAAATCGATGGAACAGCGCCTTTTGCAAGCTGCCGATGTTGTATTTACTGGTGGGAATTCTCTTTTCAAAGCAAAAAAACACCTTCACAATAATATTTTTTCCTTTCCCAGCAGTATTGATAAAAATCATTTCTTTTCTGCTCGTCAAACCCCTCCTGAACCGAAGGATCAGGCCAGTATCAAAGGAACAAAAATAGGATTCTATGGAGTCATTGACGAAAGGTTTGATTTATCGTTGATTGAAAAAATCGCTGATTCACACCAAGATTGGAAGGTTATTGTCATTGGCCCAGTGGTTAAAATTGACCCCGCGCAGCTACCCCAACGATCAAATATTTATTATTTGGGACCCAAAAATTACCAAGAGCTCCCCCTCTATTTGTCGGGCTGGGATGTGGCCATGGTTCCCTTCCTGATTAATGAGTCCACCCAGTTTGTGAGTCCTACCAAAACACCGGAGTACTTGTGTGCAGGGCGCCCCGTGGTTTCAACGCCTATTCAGGATATTATTGATCCTTATGGAGATACTGGGCTGGTTTCTATTGCCCATACCAGTGAGGAATTTATAGAAGCCATCTCCTTTTGGCTAACTAGTGCAGATAAAATCGATTGGCTTACCAAAGCCGACCTGTTTCTCGACACAATGTCTTGGGATATCACATTCTCCAACATGGTTTCAGAAATGAACCAAGCGTATATCACCCGACATGCTAACCATCAGGAACTTATCAACTTACCTTATATAACTTTAAGTCGGGGAGCATAAACAAACTATTGGTTAATTTTTAAACAGGCCCTAAATAGGTCACAATAAAAAAGAGCCTTAACGGCTCTTTTTTATTGTCATTTGAAAAAACAACTACTCTGCACTTGCTTCCTCATTCACATAAGTTTCTGCGAGTTCAGTCAGTAGATGATCGGTTTCTCCTTCTTGATCTAGCGTCTGTTGAAGCAGGTTTGCGGCATCCTCATAACCAAGGGTACGTGCAATGTTCCTCAAGGTACCGTAAGATGCCATTTCATAATGTTCCACTTTTTGGGCGGCCATTATCAAACCACAGTCGCGCACCATGGTACCTTTGTCGGTACTGCTAATAATTTCTTCGGCCTCTTCAATGAGTCCTTCCATAGCCGCACATTTTTTCGCTTGAGCTTTTTCTCCCACCATTTCAAACACTTGTTCCAAGGTGGCTACATGCTGCTCCGTTTGTGAAGTATGTTCTTCAAAAGCCGACTTCAGCTCCTCGGAGGTAGTATTTTTTGACATTTTAGTCAAAGCTTTCGTCAAATGTTTCTCCGCCCAGTAGATGTCTTTCAGTCCATCCACAAAGAGCTCCTTTAGTTTCTCGCTGTCTTGCTCATTAATTTTATTTGAAACTGCTTTTTTTCCTTTATTCGTTTTCATAAGTTAAGTATTATAGGTTGTTTTTAAATTTGTTAGTATTAATTGTGATTATAAAAAACGCATACCAAACTTGGTCTAATGGAGGTTAATTTTAGAAAAAAGTGCGATTTTCTGACGGTAGCAAAACTTTTGTTTAAAAGTAAAATTCCACTTGAAAAAGAGCCCCATTTAGAGTCGTCCTATTGCGTAGACCTCCCTCCACATTTTGCGTAGCTGCGGATCTACAAGTATTTGGAAAAGTATTTTTATTCTCGGCGAATTCACTTAAATACACCCCGGTCTATTGGGGTGCTACTAAGGTGTAATAGTCAGCTGGAATCAAAATCACAGCGAGGAAGTGGAAATTGAATCTATTTCATAGAAATTTTGATGCTTACACCCCAGGAGAAGGTCTGTCAAGATTTCCTGCACTTCCTTTAAAGCGTGAGCAGTAGGCTGGTGTAATACCCTTTGGTGTTCCGGCAAATCACCGATACGATCCCAAATCCCTGCATGGTGCCATTCGTCCAAATTGTCCCAATCTGGCCTGTCGATCACTGGATACCAGCATATTCCCCAAAAAGGGATATCTTGTTTTAATAGCTTACTTACCTCGTGGGTAATGTATCGCACCCATATGGGCTTGTCAACTCCCGGATGACTGGTCTCCGAAAGTAAGAGGGGGCGATTATACCTTTGGAACAACTCGTACATCATACCTGAGGGCTCTCTATAATTTTCATGAGGCTGGAGATGGTTCCACGTTAATACCTCATAAGGTGATCGAATCCACTGGTTATTGTAATAATAGTTACACCCAATAATATCAAGATAGTCCTCCTTCCCTCCCAGCTCCGGACATATCCTACCACTGAGCATATCTAATACCTGAAACTGAAGTTGGTTTTCAAGAGCAGCATTTTCCTTATCCTGGGCGCTGGCCAGAGGATGCCCTGTAACACTTACAAGTGGTTCGGTAGTGATTATACGTACACCCGGATCCACTTGTTTAAGTGCCCTTATCCCGGCTATATAGGCTTTGACATAGGCATATTTTACGTGCCATCCATTGTTAAAGCAATAGGGCGAGGTAGCGGCAACGTCCCCTCCTAACCATGACATAAAACCCACTTCATTGATAGGGGTTACTAGGAGTACATGGTTAGGATTTAGACTTTTGTAAAAAAGTGCAAATGCACGGCAATACGACTCAAAGCGTTTGGTAAAATGAGGGTGCAGCGGTGTAAGATCTTCTGGAAAACCAAAATGACATAAGTCCCATATTTGTTGGACACCAGCATTGGTTCCGGCATGAATCATACTGCGAATAGTATCAAAATCATAGCTATAAGGAGTCTTCTCTATTTGACTCCACCGCAACCCCTCCCTTACCACCTGCATATTTAGACCCAACAAAGCGGAATAGTCCTTATCCACTTGCTCGAAATGGTTGGTTATGTTCAGAAAGTCAACCCGTTCCCCATGGACATTGAGTTGATCTGTACATTCAAAGCCTGCCATCCAAAATGTCTGGAAGGGATTTTCAATTTTCTTTTTCGAAGACTTTTCAAGCTGAAATACCTGATTTTCGGGAACAAAATTAGTCATTAGGTTTATTAAAAATTAGGATATAAAGTAAAAACGTGCTCAGTAAAAAGTGTATCATTATTAAAATTTGAACAAACGCTCCTACTGTAATTCACTTCTCTTTTACCGGCACCCCGTCTTCCAGCAAGTCTTTTAATTGTTCCGTGAGGGAAGGGATCGAGCCCGTCTTCTTCATGAATTTCTCCACCCCAATCGCTTTCAATTGACTAATCCACGGCACAGGAAGTGCACCCGAATAAATGATTATACATGGATGATCAAACTGAGACAGTTTTTGTAGGTTCAACAAACAAGACGCACCATCCGTACGTGGTAATGTGAAATCCATAAAAACAAACGCAGGGGTGTCCACATTTGATTTTTCAAAATGTGAAATAGCTTGTTCACAATCAGAAAATGATAATAACTTTATGGGCTTTTCCAATTCGGAGAGCGCAATACTAAATATTTCGTGGTCGTCTCGGTCATCATCAATCATAACCAACAGATTATTATCTTTCATTTGGACAGTGATTTAAGTGAATCTTCAATTATTCTCTAAGGATACCTTCGGCCAGTAATTCCCATTGTACTTTCGAGAAAAATGTCTTTGCAATAGCCCCGTAAAGGCGATTTCTGGCATTATCAACGGCCAAGTCTGAATCGGTGTTGATCTCGATATTTTTATCATAGATTCCCACTATAACCTTCTCGCCAGTTCGTGTGACCGTAAAAGAGCTAGTAGACCCCCTATCATAAAAATGGGCTACGGAATCATCGTCAGGTTTGGTTGGATTAGAAATGGGCCTTACTCTGAACCCAACGAAATCCCCATTTTCAAGAGCCGATGCTTCCATCTCTTCTACAAATACCCAGTCATTCCCATCACCGGAATGGGAACCAGGACCCAGGATATCAATTTTTATATAATCGCCGCGCATTACTGAACCAAGGCGTTTTTGACCCTCTGCGTCCATCAACTGAAAGTTTGCAAAAATCTTACCTGCGAATTCATCCCAACGATTTACATCCAGTAGTCGAATTTTAGCTTTCTGAAAAGCGATTATTGCAGTTTGGAGGTCTGGCTGAACCTGCTCCACCTCCACTGTAATATCCTTTCCACCATTTCCTTCCGGAATAATTCCGGTTTGCTCTTTTTCTTTCATACTTAACATCATTTTAGCTATCTGGATAATACTCGTTCACAGAAGAGGTATTACAATAAGTATACCAGCGGTACTGCTCTTTCAGATTCACTATGAGGGTATAGAAAATGCTGGAACAATTTTTGGTAGGAAAATAGCAGTGTCTTTATGGACAAAAAAACTACTCTAATTTATAATTTCATACAATGGAAGTAACGAATGAAATAATTATCCATGCCGCAAGACAAGGGAATGTACCTGTGCTAATGGAAATCATCAAAAGTGGAATAAATATCAACGTTCAGGATCAAAAGGGGTATACCCCTCTTATCATTGCCTGCTATAATGACCATCTGAGGGCAGCCAAGTTACTTATAAGTGCTGGAGCGGACGTCAACGCTTCCGATTATGGAGGAAATACCGCATTAATGGGAGCATCGTTTAAAGGCTACCTGGGTATCGCAAAACTTTTGATAGATAATGGTGCAGCACTTAATATGCAACACGGGAATGGTGGTACCGCCCTCATGTTTGCTTGTATGTTCGGTAGAAACGACTTGGTTAAATTATTGATTGACCGAGGTGCAGATACCACCTTGCTGGACAGCCGAGGACTTTCGGCAAAAGACTTGGCGCAACAACAAGGAAATGAAATGGGCGTAGCACTTCTTTCTTAAATTTCCCATTCAATACATTAAGAGCCGTTTGGAATTCCCAAACGGCTCTTATTGTATTTAAGCTGGTATTTTGCGAGGTTTTTCTCGGTCCCAGAACCGGTGTTGGGATACTGCGAGGATGAATTTTTCTGAAAGAACTTCCGCATTGTCATTTACAACAATCCCCTCCCTCTTCACGGTCTCATCAGAATAATCTGCGGGCAGCTTATTAGAAAAATACGTTGCCTCCAACACCTGCATTGCCTCTTTATCCGCTGCAATAGCTTTGCAATGCTTAAAGGCTTGGTTTAGAAAGTGTACCGCATCTGCATCGGCTTCAATCGTGGCCACACTATTAACCCCTCCAGGAACATAAACTGCATCATAGAATACCGAAGCTGCCGTTAAAAAGCTATGATCTACCGGGATCTCCAAGTCGTCTTCTGAAAGGATATAATTTAGCCTTGGAGCAATAATTTCCACTGTCGCTCCTGCCGCTATACAGGCTTCTTTCACGGTATTTAAGGAAGCGGCATCCACCCCATCGGCAGCAAGAAATGCAATTTTTCGCGTTTTTATACCGTCTTTGATGGTGTTGGCCATACTTAATGCTTCGGAAGCTTCATCCGTGGGCTCAAAGAGCAACGAATTAAACTCCGCCGGATCCCCATCCGCAGGAACGCTATGATTTAACGGTTCATTCGGCGACTTCGGTACTTTAATTCTCAGCGCAAAAGCGACTGCGGCAGCAAGTCCTTTGTCTACCAGTGAGAGCTGCCGAAGCATTCGTTGCTGTACCTCCACACTTTTTACTTTACCTAATTCAAAGCTAAAGGCATCAACGATATGATTTTTTTCAAAGTCGGATTGACTATTAAAAAACAATCTTGCTTGACTAAAATGGTCAAAAAAGCTTTTACTCCTAGCTCGTATTTTCGTTGAACTAATTCTTTCCGGATAAGATGTAAAACCACGTTCCGAAGCTTTGGCTTGATTAGGGAAATCCCCACCCAGCGAATTGGGGCTATAACTCGCCACTCCTTTGTTTATAGTCTGGCGCATATGCCCATCGCGTTGGTTGTTAACAACCGGCACAACCGGACGGTTAATGGGTATTTCCTGAAAATTAGGGCCTCCCAATCTTAACAATTGGGTATCTGTATAAGAGAATAACCGCCCCTGCAATAAAGGATCATTTGAGAAGTCAATACCAGGCACTATGTGACCTAAATGAAAAGCAATCTGTTCCGTTTCAGCGAAAAAGTTGTCGGGATTACGATTGAGTGTCATTTTACCTATTCGCTGAACGGGTACCAGCTCTTCTGGAATTAGTTTCGTAGGATCTAAAAGATCAAAATCATACTTAAATTCGTCGGACTCAGGGATTATCTGAACCCCCAGTTCCCACTCAGGGAAATCACCATTTTCAATAGCATCCCAGAGGTCTCTTCTATGAAAATCGGGATCCTTCCCAGAAATAATCTGCGCTTCATCCCAGGCTACAGAATGCACTCCTAAGAGCGGTTTCCAATGGAATTTTACAAAATTGGACTCCCCTACCTCGTTAATAAAACGGAAAGTGTGCACGCCAAACCCTTCCATCATTCGTAGCGAACGAGGAATGGCACGATCGCTCATTAACCACATAACCATGTGGGCCGACTCAGGCATCAGAGAAATAAAGTCCCAAAAAGTATCGTGAGCAGAAGCTGCCTGCGGCATTTCATTATGAGGTTCGGGCTTTACAGCATGTACTAAGTCTGGAAATTTAATGGCATCCTGTATAAAAAAAACTGGCATATTGTTACCCACAAGATCGAAGTTGCCCTCTTGGGTGTAAAACCTTACCGCAAAACCACGTACATCTCTGGCCAAATCAGTAGAGCCCTTTGAGCCAGCCACTGTTGAAAATCTTACAAAAACAGGAGTTTCAACAGAAGTGTCATTCAAAAAACCAGCTTTGGTTAAAGCGGGAATCGGTTCGTATAATTTAAAAACACCGTGTGCACCCGAGCCCCTCGCATGCACTACACGTTCCGGAATACGTTCATGATCGAAATGGGTAATTTTTTCACGAAGTATAAAATCTTCCAGCAATGTGGAACCTCTTTCCCCTGCTTTCAAGGAATTTTGGTCATCATTAATACGAAGTCCATGATTCGTCGTCATAAACTCCTCTCTGCTGTCTAAGGTGTTAGAAGCCAAGTCGGCAGTCTTTCTGTTTTCTTGTTTTTCGTTAGTACTATTCGTTTTCTTTTTATTTGCCATGGTATTTATTAAGTTGGTCAGGCTTCCTAGGGTGCCCGGTTGTTCATTTTATGTTTTGTTTATTTTTGGTCGGCAGTCGGCTTGTTTTTCTACTTTTTCCAAAAATCAACTGCCTAATTCGTTCCTATCCTCGTTTACCCATTTCTTAAAACAATGGGATCTGATAGTTGTAGTTTAGTAGCGTTTACTGGGCTTAGTATCATAAGGAATGTTGTTACCAAGCACTTTACTGCCCGAAGACCATGGTGGAGTATGCCCTCCAAAGTATGTTCTGTCCCCACAAAGGATTTTGTTTTGAATGGTGGCGCTAAGCCGGTATCGTTTTTCATTAGTGTGACTGTTTTAGTTCAGAACGAAGTATTACAAAACTCGTACCTGCCAGATAAAAAGAATGCGGTGACCTAAAAGAAATCTATAAATCAAGGCAATAGCTTTTTATAGATTCGTATCCTCCGTTTCCAAATGGGGGAACTTAGGAAACAACCACTTCTTTTAAAATTTTGTGAGGACACAAACCTTGGTGAAGGTGAAGGGTAAAATCTTGCTTAGAAGATAAGGAAGAAATTTAGCCTGATTACGATAAAGGCCGTCCCAGAGTTTCTGGAACGGCCTTTATGCTTTTAACGATTTAAACGTTACTATTGGTAACCTTCATTTTGAGCAAACTCCACGCGGTTTGTTACTGCATCTAGCTGCGCCCTTGGGATGGGTCTGGTCGTATGAAAAGACTGGATACCCGTAGCATTTGGGTTATGCGCTTTCACTCTTTCCACGAGTTTGCCCGTTCTTTTAAGATCAAACCATCTCAATTGCTCGCCCGCAAATTCTCTGGCGCGCTCATCCAGAATAAAATCAAGTGTTACTTGGCTTGCCGCTATCTGCATATCAGCCTGTTTCCCAGGTTTTGCTGCTCGTGTACGAACGATGTTCATATTGATAGCCGCTGAATCAAGTTTCCCCAGTTTCATTTGTGCCTCGGCAGCGATTAGATACACTTCTGCCAACCGAATTACATAAGCATCTCTAGCACTTTGTGCTTCATTTGCACTGGAACGTGTATTATCCATGTGTTTTGTAAGTGTTGGATAAACCAAGTTATTTTTAGCCGTACCGTCCGTATTATAAATAGCGTTACGGTCTACCAAAGTATACAACGCTCCTGCTGGTTTTGCCAAGGATTTTCTGGTGGCAACCACCGCGGTATCACCCAGTTTCATACCCGTAGGTCTAGTACCAGAGTTAGCAAGCCAAACCTCCATAAAGGACCCTTCATACCGCGCATCCGCTGGACCGTAAAGGTCTAGTAAAAAACGTGTGGGCATATACCTGTTAAAAGGACGGCCATAGGTGATGTCTCTTAACATTCCTGGAAGGTTATCGTATTTCATCAAGAAATGCAGGTGTCCATTATTACTACCTCTACCATGCCCCGTTACGTTAGTAGTGGAGTTATAAAGGTCGTTGAGTGTTAAATTTGCTGAATAGTTAACCGCATACAAAATTTCTTTGTTTTGGTTATTACTCATTTTCCAAAGATCGGCATAGTTGGCTTCCAGCTTGTAGCCAAAGTTGCCCTTCAAAACAGAATTCGCCATATTATTTGCCTCTGCATTCATCCCTCTCGTCAGGTACATTCTAGCCAAAAATGCCATAGCAGCTGGCTTTGTCACCCTGCCGTAGTTGGTAGTAGTGCTGGCCAAATTTTTAGTTGCAAACTGCAAATCTTCAAATATTTGCTTATAAAAAGTTTCAACCGGCGTTTTATTTGCCGTAGTTGATATCCCTTTGGTTTCTTCCAGCGTAAAATGAACACCACCCCAAGTTTCAACGATATGCCAATAGTAAAATGCACGTAAGAAGCGAAGTTCTGCTTCTCTCTGCGCCTTCATTACAGGTGTAAAATTCACATCCCCAATTCGGTTTATACCAGCGTTACATAAGTTAACACCAGCGTATAGTGCCGTCCATTCCGAAGAAAGTGGAGCATTGGTTCCTTGCAGATTGATATATTGCGATAAGTCAGGAAATACATCCCCAGCGGCGCTGGTCCAGATATCGGTACCCATTTCAGAAATATTATAGGCTTCCTCTTTGCCATACCACCATCTCTGATAGCTGTACGCCGCATTTACTAGCGACTCAAAACCCTCCGGAGTGGTATACACCGCTTCTGCCGTTAAACCACTTGGGTTATACTCGGTAATTGCATCCTTACAGGAAGAAACTACAACGGCAAGAAATATGATAAATAATGCTATTTTTTTCATTTCAATAAACTTTATTATGATTAAAATCCAAGGTTAAGACCAACCACTACATTTTTCAACATGGGACTGCTTTCGCCACCACCTCTTTCAGGGTCATACTCCTTCAATTTGGAACTTTTGGTCCAGGTCATAAGATTTGAGCCCGTTACATAAAACCGTAAATTGTTGAAATACGATTTTTTCAAATTTGGAAAAGTATAGCCTAATGAAAGGTTTCTGACCCGCAAATAAGAACCGTCTACATACCCAATAGTACTCCAATACAAAGTAGATGCACCCGAAATGTTAGCATTTGGACGTGGATACGCATTCGTAGGGTTTTCTGGAGTCCAGTAGTCAATAGCTGCAGAGCTATTACTCAGATTGGACTGGCGGTCGTATCTTCCTAGGAAAGAGGGATTGATCGTTTGTCCCCAACGAGCAAACAAATAAACACTCAGGTCGAAGCCTTTGAAAGTTACTTTGTTGTTTAAGCCACCATACCAGTTCGGTCTGTTTTCACCTGCTAACACTACCCTGTCATTTACAGCATCAATTTTACCATCTCCATTCTGATCCTTCACCTTGATATCTCCTGGTTTTTGCCCAAACAAAGCCGCTTGATCTTGCTCAGCCGTTTGCCAGATACCTAATTTTTCATAATCATAAAATACACTGATAGGTTTACCTAAGAACCATCCATTTCCAATGTCATCTATACCCTCGGTAACCAGCGAAACAATTCTTTCACGGTTATGAGTAAACGTCAATGTTGAATTCCAGCTAAAATCCTTTGTTTTAATGTTTACTGAATTAATTCCTAATTCAACTCCATTGTTTCTAGTCTTCCCAATATTTTGATAAACCGTTTTTACTCCTGTTGTCGGAGGTAAGCCACGGGGTAACAACAAGTCGGAAGTACGGGTATCATAAATATCCAAATTAGCCGTCAGCCTACTTTTGAAGAAGCCCATATCAATACCTAAGTTCTTGGTTTTGGAAAGCTCCCATCCCGCATCCGTATTTCCCAGAAGGGGTGAAAATGTAAATCCTTGGAAACTTGTTTCACCAAAAGCCATCGGTACTCGCGCCAGGGTACTTTGTGTCCCATAAGGAGAAATACCTGAATTACCAGAAACCCCATAGCTAAGTCGCACCTTTAGGTCTGAGAATATATTTTGATCTTTCATGAATTCTTCATCCCCTACTTGCCAAGCTACTGCGGCAGATGGGAAAAACGCCCACTTATTCCCTGCCGAAAGTCTGGAAGCTCCATCCGCCCGGTTTGTTAAGGTCAATAGATACTTACTTTTGTAATTGTAATTTAAACGTCCAGCAAAAGACAAAACACTCCATTTTTCATAATCACTACTTATAGAAATATTGCTTGGGGCATTGCCCAGCGCATAATATAACTGAGCAGGCAAAAGTTGCCCTTGTCCCAGTGCGGATACACTTTCCGCGACATTTTCTACGTAGCTACTCAGTGCCGTTACTGTAAAGGAATGACCAGCAATTTCTTTATTATAGGTTAAGATATTATCCCAATTGATAAAGCTGCTATTAGAAGATGCAATAGAGGATTGGCTATTACTTCCATTTCTGCTAATGGTATTGGAAGCTTCGAAAAGGCCAATCCGTGCATAACCTAGGTTTACTCCGAAGTTAGATCGGAAGGTCAATCCTTTCAGAGGCTTCATTTCGAAATAGGCATTGGAGATAATATTTGTTTTCTTTCCTGTATTCGAAAAAACATCCGGCTGCTCATCTGCCAGCGGACTAATCGACGACCCGCTTAATGGATAGGGGATAAAAATACCGTTTTCATCATAGATGGTTCCTAGGGGGATAATCTTATTAGCCATGTTCAAAGGATCTCTTCTATAACTTTCATTTCTATAAGTTACCTGACTTTGCAGCCCCACTTTGATCCAACTATTGATGGTTTGATCAATATTAGCTCTAAAAGAATAGCGCTTAGCCTGATCAAATTTAACAATACCGTTTTCGTTGAAATAGTCTAGGGAGAAAAACACCTTTGTTTTATCACTTCCGGCATTCACACCCACATTGTAATTTTGTTGTCTACCATTATGCAAGAGCTCTTTTTGATAGTCGATCCAATCCCCATTCTTTATGGCAGCTAGTTCTTGGGTGTTAAAAATGGCGGCATCATCCGTTTCTGAATTCCATTTTCCAGCAGCTCTATTCGCTTCCCTTTTGATGGCTACATAACCAGGACCATCCAAAACCGAAGGATATCTGGAAACCTGAGAAACGCCATAATACATGTTAAAATTAACCCTTGGCTTACCAGAAGCTCCTTTTTTGGTACTAACAATCACAATACCATTAGCTCCTTGCCAGCCATAAATCGCCGTGGATGAAGCATCTTTCAAAAACTCCATCGATTCGATGTCGTTCGGATTAATATTATCAATGTTGCTAGTTTGAATCCCATCCACTATAAAAAGTGGGCCATTTCCTGCTCCGATGGAACGGTTACCTCTTATACGAATACTAATCCCTGAAGTGGCAGAACCGCTACCTCTGGTTATATCCACACCAGCCACCTTTCCCTGAATAGATTCTAGAGGGTTTTGGGCAGGTACCTGCTTAATATCCTCACTTTTGATAGAGGTTACCGCGCCTGTTAAATCCCTTTTTTTAACTGTACCATAGCCAATTACCACTACATCAGAAAGCTGCGCAGCATCTTCTTTCAGGTCTACATTAATTATACTCTTAGAATCAATGGCTATTTTTTGACCCAAATAACCGATAAAACTAAAAATAAGCCTTTTAGAACCCTTTGGTGTCGTAATGGAATAGTTACCATCATTGTCTGTGGTGGTTCCAACATTGGTGCCATCCACCACAACCGAAGCCCCTGGAAGTCCAAATCCTCCCTCAGTAGTCACTTTTCCAGACACTTTATTTTGGGCCATGGTCTCCAATGAAACTGTCACTAACACTGCAATTGCCCACCAAAACCACCGCTTACTGGATGGTTTCTTTATTCCATTGGAATAAAAACGTACAGTTTTAAACATAAATAAAAAAGGTTTATAGAAAATAATAATAAATCTCTTACTTAAATGCCTTTCGATTTTTTAACTATAATTATACCTTTCGAAGGAAAAAAGTAAATAATTGCATAAAGTTAAATCTACACGTCCAATAAAACAATCATATTTTACTATTTTTTTCTTTTTTTGTTTCTTTTATATTCTTTTGACTTTCGTTAATCTTTATTTACAAACAATATCCGCTCTATAACTGCAAAAAAAAGACCATTAAAATAAACATTCCTAGACAACAAAAGATCCTTTTCAATAAAATAAACAAACTGGAAGGCTAAAAACAGATACACATTGGCCATAATTCAAACCATATCCATCGTGATTTAACTCTTGATAGTTGATTCAGCGGGTAAAATGCTGGAAACTGGCGACAAAGAGGCGTTCGCCCTGCGATCTTGGCGTGAAACAATTGTTTTGTTGATGCCAGAGCTCCGTTCTATTATTTTCAGGTTTAAATAGCACTCTACTAAGAATTTAAAACTAACGCCCCTGTGGAATTTTACTTCTCAAGCTATTTATATAACCTCTTACTAGACGCTATATCCATACGAAAGGAGAGTAAAAAAAAGAGATGGCACCTACTGAAAGATGCCATCTAAATCGAAATTGGGTATACAACTGGTAATTTTAAACAAAAGGACAAATCACCATTTACGTTTATTTTCCTTTTATGCGTTTAATTATTATTTTTGAAATGAATCTTCTTTGTCAATTTACAACTATTACTACCCTTTGGTACCTGGTCAAGGAAGGACTACCTGCGTCTTTCACTTCACAAATTATGTGTATGGTATCTCCCCTCTGAGCATCCACAGGAATCACAAACGAAGCTTTGCTAGTCGTTGCATTTTTTACAGAAACTGCTTTAGGGTAGGTATCGACTTCCTGGTATTGCCACCACGAGAAACTTAACTGGTCGCCATCCGGATCGGTGGTACCTGCCGCATCCAGCTTTACTACGGAACCTGGCTTTCCAGATCGGTTCAGCGCATTTTTCAATTTAACCATAGGCGGATGATTTGCTCCACCGAATGGCTTTACACACCAGTCTGCACGAGCAGCAAAATCATTTTGCAGTGCATCCGACCAACGCCACATGGGTTTAAAATAGGTTTTATAAACCTCATTATTAGAAACCGTTGCTCCCTCACGGGTGGCATTGCGCCCCCAGCCCGAACTTCCATACCAACGGCCATTAGGATAATTATACCCCTTTTCAGACACGGGATCCAACCAGGTATTTTCACGGACTTTCACAAACCGACCGCCCCAGCCGCCCCAATCGGGCGATTCCATGCTTCTTAGGCCAGTGATTATAGTATGAATAAAAGCCGGCGAGTCTCCCTCCGACCGAAAATCCCCTTCGTCAAAGCCCTTTTCTCCCGAATTATGCGACTTATAGAGAGAGCACAAAGCGCCATGATTTTGTAAAATATTTTCTTTCATCCATTTCGCCTCAAAATAAGGGAGCATTTCCTTCGGTTGGATTGTTTTCCAACGATAGGCTAGCGCCTCAAACTGGTCGGAAATTATCGTTAAAATATTGTATTTCCCCCAATGAGGCCGTATATACGATTGATAGGTAGCATCTTGTTCCCAAATAAAGTAAAACCGGATTTTATTGGCTACATATTCCATTTTTTCAGGATGTTTTTCTTCAATGGTTTTCAATGCTCGAGCGATGGTATTGGTACCCCCCCAAGCCTGAATCCAAATAGGACGGTGATCGGTTTCATCCAACAACACTTTTACAATATGTTGTGAACCTGGCGTTACTAGCTCCATTTCCCCTTCGGTTTCTACGTTGCCCAAAAAGTTTACGGATTTCAAATAATCAGGCGTAGGATAGGCTTTATCATGTTTCACCAAATTGGGATAAACCTTGCTGTAGCCATCCAAATACGGATCAATCCAATCATCCCCCGCCCATTTGTGTCCATGCCAGTGGTACTGGGAACTGGAAGTAATAATGCCTTCTATATCCCACTCATTGGCATACAGTAAGAACCGTACCATGGAGCATTCATCGTCTATTTCACCGTCGGAGGTTACAATCACTCTCGGCTTATCTTGCTTTTTTATGCTGGCAATTTGTCCAAAACAGTTCAAAAATGGACTGATCAGGAATACCAATAGGTACAATGTGGTACGCTTTCTTGATAAATGGTGGATTTTCATATTTTTATAATTTATTAGCGTTTTATCAAAAGGTGCTTTTAATAGACCTTATAACGATTTCTTTTGGATAAAAACTGGCGTAGACTTTCGGCGGACGACCCAACGACATACGGGATATTTTCGCCGGTGCCGAAAGCATAACATTTTCTGATAAGATTTAATAGTCTATTTTCAAATATCATTTTAATAAGGGTATCCATACCGACATCTCCGACTTTCCTCTATTCCCCCAAGCGAAGTAAGGAATTAGTTTAATATCAACTTCCTTCAAATCCGGTTTGGAACTGATAGGCTGATACAAATTACCCTCCCAAGTTTTGGGTGCTTGCAACATCGCTTTCCCATATAAAAAAGTCAGGCTTGCCCCTTCAACTTGTTCCTTAACAGGCTTTAATTGCATATTTGCCGGAACCAATACATCGAAAATATTAAACTTTTTAAGATCAGGAGATTCAATACAATACACAATCGGCCCTCTCATTACTGCAACTTGATTCCGAGTTTCTTCCACCAGTGGATTTGCGGACATGAGTCGGGCTGGCATAGGCAAATCCAGTTCTATGATGTCGCCTGTTTTCCAAACACGATTTAAAGTAGCATAGCTCCCAGACTCCGTTTTAACCGAAGATGCTTTTCCGTTTACACGTATACTGGCATCCGTAGCCCAACCCGGAATGCGCAGGGCGATATCAAAATCTGAATGAGTTACTTTTTGAATTGTAAGCTTAATTTTTCCATCCCATGGATAATCGGTCTGCTGAATAAGTTCCAATTCACCACCACTGATTAAACGCGTTTTCAAGGTATTACCGCCGTAAAGATTTACTACCAAACCAGTTTTGGACAAAGCATAAGCATAGTTTTGCGACTCAGCTACGGTTCTCACCACGTTTGGCGGACAGCAATTAGAATAAGAAATGTAGGGTTCACGTTCCTTTTTCCATCGCAAGTCATAAGGAATCGCATGGTCGACCCGTAATGGATTGGTATAATTAAAATTGGTACCACCCAGGTCGGTTCCAGACAAAACACTATTAAATAAACTCAACTCTAAAATATCCGCATAACGGGCGTTTCCAGTAGCCAACAACATCCGATGATTCCAAAGTACGTTGCCAATATTCGCACAGGTTTCGTTATAAGCTGTAATATTGGGAAGCTGGTAAGCTTGTCCATAAGCCTGATGTACCTGCTGGATAGTGGATTGCTTATAAGTAGTTCCGTTGGGAGACACACCGTCGTATAACGCACCACAAGCTCCGGTTATATATAGTTTTTTGGTCACTACGTCCTCCCAAATACGTTCCAAAGCTACCAATAAGGAATCCTCACCGGTTTCTGCATATAAATCCGCTACACCAGCATATAAATAGTTGGCCCGAACGGCATGGCCAAGCGCTTCCCTTTGCTGACGAAAAGGGATACGATCCTGGTTATGATCGGTTCCGTCTTTTATCAAGCCACGTATATCGATCATTTTTTGAGCCAAATCAAGGTATTTTTTGTCTCTAGTGGTACGATACATTTCCACAGCACCCATATAATGAGAAGGACAAATCGCATTTTGAGCCTGCTCGGCAGTGGCATGTTCATGGTAGGCCACCAAAAAATCCGTGGCTTTGATAGCAATGTCCAGAAAGTTAGTTTGGCCCGTCACCCGATAGTGCAAACAAGCGGCCGTCATCAAATGTCCCATATTATAAGTTTCAAAATTCATGCGATCCTGAAACTCCCTTTTGGGGTTGGGGTGGTTACGCTGACTGATCAGTGTGGGCGTATGAATATATCCGTCCGCTCTTTGAGCTTCACCGATTACTTTTATAATATGCTCTAATTCCTTGTAAAGCCGTTGCTCCTTAGTAGTCGCATAAACGGAGGTAATGGCTTCTAATGTTTTATAGAAATCGCCATCCTGAAACGGTGCCCCACCATGCTTACCTGGCTTATGACCAGCGGCAATTTCGAAATTGCTCAGACCATGCGCCAATGCATCATTCTTATACAAGTGGAGCATACTGATGGCCATTGTATCCTGGCTCACATCGGCCCAATGTCCCCAAAAACCACCCTTCCACGTTACGGCATCGGTATTTACGGATACTTGTTTTGCATAAGGACTTTTTGAAGTATTGACTAGGGATTTTTCTTGTGCCCACAGCTGGTACGAGCTGGCAAAAAAGCCCAAACATACGGCTGCAAATAATTTGCTGTTTAGCCTATAAGTATTCATACGATATACTGTTTTGTATCCAATTTAAATTAACCCGCTTACTGTATTGGGCTGCAAACTAAGTTTTTCGAGTTCCTAGTTTTCCTTACCCGTCGTTTATTGCCCTACCTTGTCATCATTCAAATATTTCTCTAACATCGTATAACCACTGGCATCCAATTGATTCCCATCTTTAGGGTTATTTGCATTGAGGCCATGTTTCTTTTCCCAATTATCCGGTATCCCATCATGGTCACTATCCTTAGGAGCAGTAGCACTTTTCAATAACGGCCAACCACCGACATCATTTTGAGTATCAATTATTCCAGATTTGGCTGCCGGATTACCGATTTCCCTACCCTTTTTATAAGATCCACCTTCATAGGTATTGATGCCATTTTTGGCTTCTTCCACGATACGAGAGTCCACAATATCACGTTTCGGTAAAACTGCTCCTGCATTGGCAAGCACCAAATGATATGCCTGCTCAGCGGTTTGCTGCTTAATTGGCATCGCTTCCCAAGGTTTGTCCATTTTTACGTATTTCAAGTTCTTTGCGCCACCAGATGGTTGCACACCACCATTCCAGTTATCGGCCGAAACACTTTCATTGCCTGCCATTATATTCTCCGCTACATACCACTTTCCAAAGTCATCAGTGGTGCCTCGCATGGAGGGGGCTGCTATGCGAGAGGAATTTTCTCCCGGCTCTGTACCTGGCCCGGGCTTATAGTAATTAGCCACCATATTAAATCTCGAAACTGCAAACTTAGGATTACCTACCTGCTGGTTTTCTCCACCGTAGCAGCTGTTATACCCCCAATTATAAACTACATTATTCCGATAATCCATGTACCCAGAACCAGACGCCATCCGTGGGTTGCGACTACCGTGGTTGGCTATTAGATTATGGTGATAGCTACCAAAATTAGAACCCCATATTCCTCCAAAACCATGCGCTCCTTTGATGTGGTTAGAGTTAAACATACTTTCTGAAACAATACACCACTGCACGGTAACACTATCGCAATGATAAATGGACATGGTCTCATCTACACTCCAACTGGCCGAAATGTGATCCAAAATGATGTTTTTGGTATACCTGCTCGACACCGCATCGTCATCATTACCGGACTCGTTGCCTAACCTTACCCTCAGGTACCTAATAATTACCTGATCCGCTTCAATTATCAACGGATGTTTTTTAAGACAAATCCCATCCCCTGGGGCCGTCTGACCGGCAATAGTTATAAAAGGACTTTTAATTCTCAAGGCACTTTCCAACTGTATGGTACCAGACAACCTAAACACAACAGTCCGTGGCTCCGTTGCTTCTACCGCTGCACGTAAACTGCCCTTTCCACTATCGTTTAAGTTGGTAACTTCATATACCGTTCCACCACGGCCACCCTTTGTATACTTTCCGTAGCCTTCAGCAGTCGGAAAAGCCAGTTGCTGCGCATAACCTGCGAACCCCACGATCGTCAAAGTCAACAGAAATAATGTTTTTATTTTATTCATAATTTCGTTTATGGTTAAATGATAATTAATTTTCTTTCGGTCTCCATTATTTATTTTTTGAGCGCAATACCTCTTTCATCCAAGCAATCACTTGATTACTGTAATCCGGCATATAGGAATTCCATACTGTAATATTATGGGGTGCTTTGGGTATAGTAATCACATCACAACGAACACCATTTTCTCGTAATTTGGATTGAAAGGCCAGTGTTTGTGCAAAGGGAACCGACTGATCGGCATCGCCATGTACTATTAAAAATGGAGGCATACCCGGACGAATATGGTTAATTGGAGAAAGGGCTTTTAACATCCCCAACGATTCAGGTGTTATTTTTTCTGGACGATTAAGCAGGCCACGTTGTGCTCTGCCCAGAATATTACCGCGCATCGGTAGCTCCTGTACGAAATCCGTAAGTGGCGAAAAGCCAACAAGCGCCTGCACCCGAATACCTTCATCTACGACCGTAGGGGCATAAGTTGCCAAGTGACCACCTGCCGAATAACCTATGAGTACGATACGAGAAGTGTCTCCCTTGTATTTCAATCCGTTGGCTTTCACCCAGCGAATAGCCATTTGCACATCAACCTCACAAGCCGGCCAACGGTATTTGGGGGCCAGTCGGTAATTGATAGAAAACCAGGTGAAGCCTGCTCTGGTAAGCATTTCTAATATAGGCGCATCACCCGTATTAGCCTTATCCCCACCTGTCCAGCCGCCACCATGCACGTAAATAGCGATTGGGGAGAGCCCATGAGCAGGAGGTGAATGGACATCCAAAAGAAGATCTTCTCCTGAAACACTGCCATATTTCACGTCACGTTGCAAGAATCCAAGACCCTGTGCTTGACCGTTTTTCGAGCAAATACTTAACCCCAGCAAAAGTGCTATTATGCTGTATTTCATTTATTTAATAGTGATAATTACCCGTTGGTATCTTGTAAGACTTGGTGTCCCGTTATCACTTACTTCGCAAATAACTGAAATGGTATCACCCTTTTTTGCATTTTGGGGAATCCTAAATGAGGTTCTTTGTTTTTCAGAATTAGGGATTTTTACTACTCCTTGATAAGTGCCTGCCTCTTGATATTGCCACCATTTATAGTGGAGCCTGTCGCCGTCTGGATCCCTAGTACCTTTAGCATCTAACATTATGCTTTGACCCGCCTTTGCTTGTAAATCCAATTGGGTTTTCAGTAGTACAGAAGGTGGATGGTTGGCATTTTCAAAAGTATTTACACACCAGTCTGCCCGAGCTGCGAAATCATTTTGAATCGCCCCAATCCATTGCCACATGGGTTTCATATAATTGGTTAAAAGGGTATCATTTGGAATTTCCAGTTTCATCCGATTCCTTCCCCAGGCATTTTTAGTCCACCACCTGCCTTCTGGATACTCATAATCATGTTCGTCCACCTTATCCATCCAGGTATTGGCTCTAATTTTAACATACCTGCCCCCCCAGCCACCAAAATCCGGCGATTCCATACTGCGCAAACCAGTAGGAATGGTATGTAAAAAAGCGGGAGAGTCGCCTTCTGATCTAAAATCCCCATTTTCGTTGGCTTTATAAAGTGAACACAAAGCACCATGTTCTGTCAGTATGTTATTTTTCATCCAGGAACCCACCAAATACTGCTGCTGCTCTTTGGGTAAAAACTGTTTCCAATTATAGAAATAGGCAATAAACTGATCCGAGATAATGGTGAGTATATTGTACTTACCCCAGTGGGGTTTAATATATTGCTGATAGGTTTCATCTTGTTCCCAAATTAGATACAAGCGTATTTTTGAGGCTACATATTCCATCTTTTCAGGATGTTGCTCTTCGATGGTTTTCAGCGCACGTGCAATGGTATTGGTGCCTCCCCAAGCTTGTAGCCAAATGGGTCGGTGGTCGGTTTCATCCAAAAGCACCCTTACGATCAGTTCGGAACCCGGAGATTTTTCATCCATTTCACCTTCTGATGCTACATTACCTAATAGTGTTCGGGACTGTAAATATTCGGGAGAGGGATAGCGTTGGTCATGTTTTAACAAATTGGGATAAACTTCCTCATAGGCTTTTAGATACGGTTGTGCCCAGTCGTCTCCCGCCCATTTGTGACCTCGCCAGTGGTATTGCGAACTGGTGGTAACTATTCCTTCAATATCCCATTCATTGGCATACAATAAAAAACGAACGAAGGAACATTCATCATCTATTTCACCGTCAGAGGTTACTAAGACCCGAGTCCTTTCGACTACTTTTCCTTTCTGGGCAAAAGTATTTGACCCATTCAGAAAAAGGCCAACGAAGAAAATACAAACGGAATATATTTTATTATAACTAATTTTCATCTCCCTATCGCATTGATTAAATACCAAATATGCCTTTTGAGCTTCAAAGTAAGAGGAGCATCCATTTGGAGAGCACCCACATTCCTCAGTTATTTTTCCTAATTATAATTGATTTTGATTCCAAACAACTCAATGTCAATTGGTTATCATCGAAAAGACTCTGAATAATTACATACTTTCAAGACAAAAGTATACCTTTCAGCACTATTAATCCTAATTTTTCTTTCTTTTTTTTACTTTTCTCTTCGTTTATTTTTCTTTTTATGTATATTCGTTCCTCTAAAAGAAAACAAAAGACTAATTAAGTACAATTTCATGGCAAGAAAACAACAGTATACGTTTCCTATAATTCAGTTAGTAATACTAGTCTGCTCAGTCTTGTTTTTTCAGTGTAATGCCTCAGCATATAAAGAGGAGAAGCCTCGTGTGATCGTGAGCTCAGATATTGGTGGTACAGACCCAGATGACTTCCAGTCGATGATACACCTGATGATGTATTCCGACTTATTTCAGCTGGAAGGCCTCATTTCGTCGCCATTTGGCAATGGTAGCAAACAGGACTTTCTCGATATGATAGACCTCTATGAAAAAGACCGGCCACAACTGGCACAACATTTAGAAGGCTTATACTCCGCGAATGCTCTCCGAGAAATCACCAAACAAGGTGCAAAAAAAGAGGCTCCTTTTGTGGGCTATACCACTGGTACCGAAGGCTCGGAATGGATTATTTCTTGCGCCAAAAAGGAAAGCAAACAACCTTTATGGGTATTGGTATGGGGTGGAATAGAAGATGTAGCCCAAGCCCTTCATGACGCACCCGAGATCGAAAACAACATCCGGGTATACTGGATAGGTGGCCCCAATAAAAAATGGAGTGTAAACGCTTATGCTTATATAGCGGAACATCACCCCAATTTATGGATGATAGAAGCCAATGCCACCTATAGAGGCTGGTTTATGGAGGATGAAAATGCCCCTAAAAACATGAGTGAAGGTGCCTACTATGATCATTTCATCAAGGGACATGGTGCGATGGGTGCCAATTTTGTAAACCATTATAAAGGTCATATTAAAATGGGCGATACCCCTTCCCTAGCCTATCTGATGAATGGAGATCCCAACGACCCCACGAGTGAAAGCTGGGGCGGACAGTTTACCAAAATCAAGGCAAGCCCAAGACATATTTTAAAGGGGAACTCCAATGCCGTGGATACCGTAGCAGCTTATGACGTGATCGAATGGCATTTTACAGGCCCAAAATTACAAATTCCCGCAGACTCAATATGCTTTACCCTTGAAATTCAAAATCAAAAATGGCCTGGGTTCTATCTTGGGAACGGAATTTATGCTGCAAGGTATTCCTCCAAAAAACCAGAATCGGGAAAGTATGTAACACACAGTTCAATATCTCAACTTGATAAGCTAAAGGGACAATATGTAAGTACTGCACCTTGGCCAGGAAAACCCGATAAAAACGATTACAAACTTGGGCCGAATTGGTATGGCGACCAACCCCATCCAGCGCTATTCCTTAAGGATCAGCAAGGTGCCCGTACCATCTCAAAATTTAGAACCGATTACCTCACCGACTGGGCAAAAAGGTGGGCCTATATTAAAGAATAGTAGTTTTTTTTAAAGAAGTTTGGTAATTCCGTCGACTATCAGGCCATTCCTGAAAACGATTTTACATCAAATTGTTGACAAGGAGTAATAGCCATGCAATGCGATTCAGGATATAGAAGGATTTATATAATTTTTAAGGTAAATAAAGATATTGATATACTTACAAAGACATGAGAAAAAATAGACAAACCTACCTTTGTGCACTGATACTGTTCACTATACATGGTGCATTTGGGCAAATCGATGGTAAAAGCTGGCATGACGTAGCCACTAAAATGCCCATAACTTGGTACGGTTCCTCAGAGGCAAAAACAATTGCCAATAACGTATTACTTGCCCAGAAGACTATTGGTGGGTGGGAGAAAAACAAGCCTTACCATAAACCATTTACCCAAGAAGAGCAAGAACATTATCAAAGCTCAAAAAATGATATTGGGGCTACCTTCGACAATGGCGCTACCACCACCGAAATGCTTTTTTTAGCCAAAGTATATTCTCAATCGCAAATAGAAAGCTATAAAAATGCTTTCGAAAAGGCGCTGAACTATATTTTTGTTTCTCAGTATAGTAATGGAGGATGGCCACAATTTTATCCCGTACGAACGGGCAGTGTGAGCTATTCTGGTCATATTACTTATAATGACGATGCAATGGTTAATATCATGAATTTCTTAAAAAGGGTCTATCAAAACGACCCCGAATTGATGGCACTACACATCAGTCCGAAAACCAAAAACAAAGCCCTTCAATCCTATGAAAAGGGCGTTGAATGCTTTTTGGACACCCAAATAAAAGTAGCAGGTAAACCAACAGTCTGGTGCGCCCAACATGATGAAAAAACCCTATTACCTGCCAAAGCCCGGAGTTACGAATTACCTTCCTTCAGTGGCAGTGAGTCGGTTGGAATTTTAGAACTTTTAATGCAAATAGAGCACCCCAATCAGCGGACAAAAGAGGCCATCAAAGGTGCTGTTACTTGGTTTGATTCGCATAAAATTGAAGGAATAAAAGTAGAAACCGAAATGACAGCACAGAACACCAAAAACCGGATTGTGGTAAAGGATAAAAACGCCACTCCTCTCTGGGCTCGTTTTTATGATTTAAATACTGAAAAACCTTACTTCTGCGATAGAGATGGTATCAAAAAAAGTGCCCTGTCCGAAATCGGTTATGAACGCAGAAACGGTTATAGCTGGTATACCTCCCGACCCGCACGAGCCTTACAAGCCTACCCTGCATGGCAACAAAAACACCTTAATTAAGATAATCAAATCATAGTCCTAAGCAAAACATGACCACAAAATCACTCACGTCTCTTCGCCTAACCCTGCTTACCCTCCTTCTTGCCATTGGAATAAGGGTTACTGCCCAACCGATCCAAAAAAACAGAGTTATCATTTTAACGGATATTGAAGCAGATGTAGATGACACGCAATCGCTTATACGTTTGTTACTATACTCCAATCAAATTGATATTCAAGGTATTGTAGCCACCACTTCTTGCTGGTTGGATAACCGAATAGAACCTGAATCGATTAAAAAAATAATTAGAGCCTATGACAAAGTGCAGCCTAATCTCTTAAAACATGAGGCAGGTTTCCCTCAATCGGCAGAACTAATGGCTCTGGTTAAAAATGGCCTTCCGTTATACGGGATGCTGGGTGTTGGCGACGGGAAAGATTCGGAAGGTTCGGATTGGATCATTAAAGAATTGGAAGCCAATGACGACCGTCCACTTTGGATTTCTGTGTGGGGTGGCGTGAATACCTTGGCGCAATCTTTGTTCAAAATAAAAAAGACCAAAAGCCCTGCAGAAGCTAAGAAGCTGATTGACAAAATAAGGGTATATACCATTTCTGACCAAGACGATTCTGGTATTTGGATTAGAAACAATTTCCCCGATTTGTTTTATATCGTGAGCCCAGGCGACGACTACGGCGCAGCCACCTGGACCGGTATTAACGGCTTTTTTAAAGGAATAAACAATTCGAAAATTAGCAATAGCTGGATTACCGAAAATATACAGCAAAACCATGGAGCACTCGGACAGCATTACCCCGACGTAGCATGGGGCGTAGAAGGCGACACACCCGCATTTTTATCACTTATTCCCAACGGACTTAATAACGCGGAACACCCAGAATGGGGCGGATGGGGTGGCCGATACGAACTATACAAACCCGATTTTTCCAAAGTAAAAGAAGGTGGCTCGAAGGTAATATGTGTTCCTGAAACCCGACCTATTTGGACCGACGCCATCGATAGTTACACGCCTTATATCCCCAGTGAATATGGCCGTGCCGTAAAAAAAGATACTGCTACTTTTACCAATGACAAGGTTACCTTATGGCGCTGGAGAGACGATTTCCAAAACGATTTTGCTGCCCGTATGGATTGGTGCACCAAATCCTATTCAGAAGCAAATCACGCTCCCACGATCGTATTGAAACATCCAGAAAATATAACGGTTAAGTCTGGACAAGGATTCGGATTGAATGCATTCGATACCGTTGATCCGGATGGCGATGCATTGAGTTTCCTTTGGTTCAATTATGCGGAAGCAGGCACTTACCAAAAGTCGGTAAATATTAACGGTGTCGAAAATGTGCATAGCGCCTATTTTGTTGCTCCCAAAGTGGAGAAACCCGTTACTACCCATTTTATTTTAAAAGTAACCGACAAGGGAGAACCGCGACTATCCAGCTATAAAAGGATCATTGTAAACATTGTTCCTTAGTCAAATACTTTATCTACTAAAACGCTTATCACGAAAAGTGAACTCCAATAATTTAGCAAAATGAGATCAAAAAAAATTACAACTGTCATTACCCTACTAGCTATGCTGATAGCGAATGGTGTATCGGCTCAAACCAGCAAAAAGGTTGCGCTGTACCAAGACATTGAATTTAAAATGGCGTTGGTAAAGGAACCCGTAATTCCTAAGAACACCGTCAATATAAAAGACTTCGGGGCGAAAAGTGGTGGAGATTTTTTGAATACCAAAGCCCTAGCCGATGCGATAGATGCCTTATCAAAAAAAGGAGGCGGAAAAGTGGTAATACCAGCAGGTATTTGGCTAACAGGACCTATAATACTTAAAAGTAACATCGAAATTTACGCTTCGGCGGGCGCTCTGATTCGCTTTTCAACGGATAAGGATCTTTACCCTATTATTGAAACCAGCTTTGAAGGGTTGAATACTTGGCGGTGCATTTCCCCAATCTATGGTAAAGACCTAGAAAACGTTGCCTTTACTGGTACTGGTGTTTGGGATGGATCCGGTGAAGCGTGGCGAAGTGTAAAAAGGAGTAAATTGACTGAAACAGAATGGAAAAAATTGGTGGCATCAGGTGGCTTAGTAGATGAAAAAAATCAAAACTGGTTTCCGTCGCAGCAGTTTAAAGAGGGTGCTAATGGCGCAGACCAAAATGTGCGATTGGAATTAAAAACCAAAGCAGAGTTCCAGGCGATCAGAGATTTCCTTCGTCCGGTGATGGTAAGTATTCAAAACTCAAAAAGGGTAAAATTTGATGGCCCGGTATTTCAAAACTCCCCTGCTTGGTGTCTGCACCCCTTAATGGTCGAAGACCTTATTGTAAGAAACGTAACCGTTAGAAACCCCTGGTATTCGCAAAATGGTGATGGGTTGGACGTGGAGTCTTGCAAAAACGTGATCATTGAAAATTCCAGTTTCGATGTGGGCGACGATGCGATTTGTATAAAATCAGGAAAAGACCAAGACGGGCGAGACCGTGGGGTACCCTGTGAAAACCTCATTATTAAAAACAATATCGTGTACCATGGACATGGCGGCGTAACAGTAGGTAGCGAAATGTCGGGTGGTGTCAAGAATATGCATGTTTCAAACAATACCTTTATGGGTACGGATGTAGGCCTTCGTTTTAAAAGTACACGTGGCCGTGGTGGCGTGGTGGAGAATATTTTCATATCCAATATTTATATGGTCAATATTCCTTCACAAGCCATTTCATTTAATCTCTATTATGGCGGCAAATCTGCTGCTGAGTCACTGGCCGAAGGAAAAGTTCAATCCCTGTCAAAGTTGGAGCCTGTAACGGAGGAAACGCCACAGTTCAAAAATATATCCATTAAAAACATAGAAATTAAAGGAGCACATGAAGCCGTATTCTTACAAGGCCTACCAGAGATGAACCTTGAAAATATCGTATTGGACAATTTACTAATCGAAGCCGACAAAGGATTTACGATCATAGATGCAAAAGGTGTAAGTATCAGTCATGTAAAAATAACTACCAAAGCACCTCAGATCATGGAAATATTCAATAGTAAAGATCTTGTAATAAACGAATTTCGTACCAATTCCACGGCAAAAAATGCAATCACAATTAAAGGTTCAGAATCGGGAAAAATTGACATTGATGGTGGTTTAAAGAAACAAACGGAGATAGGTAATGAGGCGCAAACGTCAACGATAAAATTCGAATAAGGCAGGGTTCTTAAGGGCTATAGAAAGACCGGCACCGATTGAAGATTCGTATAAATGCTGTCAATAGGAAGCAAGATAATGGTTCAATTCATTCGAAGTCAAAATTCATAACGTTGTAATACTAGTTAGATAAAGAAGCCAAATTAAAAAAGGGGCGTTAGCCCTAAAATCTTAGTAGAAACAAATGAAACCAGATCACAAAGGAGCGCAGCTCTGACATCTTATATATCTACCGCTTATAGTCCAGATCACAGGGCTAACGCCCCTTGAATAATCGTAGAGCCTATTTTGCTACGAAGAATACAGGGCTACGCCCCTTTGCCTTGTGAGGATTCGTATA